>DATFRK010000568.1:0-7588 GCA_035263325.1 Pyrinomonadaceae bacterium
TCGCTATCGCTCGCTTACCGAGGAAGCACTATCTCTGGGTTCCAGGGGAAACGAAGTAGCGCAACTGAACTGAGTAGAAAAAGATCTGTGTAATCAGTGGACAGCCTTTTTAGTATTTCACCAACTCAAACTTGGTGCGGAAGCTTCTGCCGGCGCTATTAAAGAAGGTACCAAACTGGGTGCTGTCCAGGTTGTTCTGCACGTCGCGCGGATTCCAGTGGTTAGTGATATTGAAGACAGACAGTCCCACCCTGCCCCGGTACTTCTTGCCGCGGAAAGGAATCGCCACGCCCTTGGTTACGAGAATGTCGAAGGTTAACAGTCGCGGAAAACGGCCGCCTTCATTCCGTGGTCCAACGAAGTTCTGATTTTCATTCAACAGTGAGAAGGGAAAACCACTGCGCCAATCGACGACCGGTGTGGCCACCAGATCGTGAGGCAAACCAAAGTCGCCCCAGAAGAGCAACCGGTGAGGAGTGTCAAAGTTTTGAGGTCCAAAATCGTTGGGCCGGATCAGCGGGTGACGTAAGTTGCCGAAATAGGTATTGAAGTCGTTGAGATCACCGCGTGACTCGGATCTGACGTAGGCCAGAAAGAGATTGCGTTTCTCCTGGAGACGCGCCCGACCTACAACTTGAAACTCGCGATAAAACGAACTACCCGAGTTTTGCAAGAGCATTAGACCGCCAGTGGCTCCTTGCGGTACTGGTTGGACGATAAAGTCGTTGTGGGTGTGCCGCTCCTCGTAACCAGCCCGCAGGAGAAAACGGGGCGAGAACTCGTGATCAACCTGGAAATTCCAGGCCACGCTATAAGGATTGTCCAGATCACTTCTTTCGAGAGTATTGGCGAAAAGCCTTGGCCCATCAACTAACGTTACTCCATCGCTAGCGAAGGTGGTTACGCGCTGGTTCTGCATCCGCTCAAACTCGCCGATGTTGAGCGGTATTTTGTCGTAAAAGAGACCAATCCCACCGCGTATGACAGTACGCTCAGATTTAGTGGGCAGCAGCGCAAAACCCAGGCGGGGGGCCCAGTTGTTTTGCTCACCAATGCCATCCCGGTCAAAACGCAGACCGAAATCGAGCGTGAGACGTTTGCCCGGTGACCATTTGTCCTGCACAAAAGCTGAGTATTCATTCTCTCCCTGGCCCAATTGCCCTGGGCCAACAAACTCGATCAACTGACTCTTCGTGCCGTCAGCCCGAAGTACTGTAACGGGTTGGCTCACGTCGCTACCGTTGAATGAGGCGTGAATGAAATTGAATCCTACTTTCAGTGTGTGTGAGCCACGCCGCTGTAGCGGAGCGAAATTGTAGACTTCCAGCCACTCATATCGTCGACTATCCCGGTGCTGCCGGTTGAACCAGCCGCCAAAATTCCGGTTGGGGGTGATCTGATACGGTGCGCCACTATTACCAAAAACGTCTCCATCAAACTCTTTGGCGCTCAGACTCGACTGCAACAACGCTCCCGATTTGAATGCTGCCTGCTCGTTCAACGCCAGGAACCAGCCGCGTTGGTGCAGGTTGGCGGTGGTGTCCGAGGGGTTGAAAGTATTGAGATTGGCGAAGTCCAGCTTTTGGGGAAATAGTGAAAAGCTGGCGGTGAGCCGGTGAACATTATTGATGACGTAATCCACTCGCGAAAAAGAATCGAAGCTCTCACGCTTGATATCGCGTCGACTTTCATTCAGGTCCTCGAGACTCGGCACGTCATTGCGGATGTAACGGTACTCGAGGCTCTGAAAGAAAAAGAGTTTGTCTTTCTTGATTGGTCCACCAACTGCAAGTCGCGGAGACACGGAGCCGATACCGAATATATGATTCTCACGCAAACGTGGCCGCGGCAAGAGACCAGTCACGAGATAGCGCCAACGATTGCTGCCCGAGCGAGTTTCGATGGTGGTTACAGCACCCGTAAACTTGCCAAACTCCGCTGAATACGGATTTGAATAGACTTGAATGGTATCGACCGCCTCGAGCGGCAGTTCGATGGCCGGGTTGCCGGTGACGGGATCAGTAACATTCAAACTCGATACCAGGATACCGCTTTGGGTGGGGCGCGTACCTTTAATGTTGAGCGTACCATCTGGACCGCGCACAATTCCTGGTAACAGTGGCAGCGCGTCCTGAAATCGTTGATCGATCAAAGGCGCGTCGCGCAGGGTCGCGGTGGTGATCACTCCTGGGGTGGTCGATTCGGTTTTACTGGCGTTGGTTTGATCGTCTGTGACGGTGACGGTGCCGGTGATTGCCTGTGGTTGCAGCAAAATATCCAGTTCTACCGTCGCTTCAATTTGTACGCTGACCTTCTGTTCGTACTTATTGAATCCCTGCAGTTCTACTGTCAAAAGGTAGTCGCCCGCAGTTAGTCCGGTGAAACTGTAAACGCCTTCCTCGTCGCTTAGTGACTGGAGCTTTTTGTCTCCCAGGACGTTGCCGCTCAAGGTGACAGTTACCCCACCGATCACCTTACGTTGTTGGGGTATATCAGCGACAACTTTTCCCTTGATGCTCCCGGTTTGCGGTGCAGTGTGCACGCTGGCGTGGACTTCGCTAACAAGTCCGAAAGCTGTGATGAGGATGGCCAGGCAAAATTGCGCCAGTTGTTTGCGATCAGTCAAGGGTTGAGTCAGACGGCTGATGGTTTCGCACGGCATATTTGACCCCAGGTTCGGCAACTTAAACGCTGCTGCGGCATTTTGTAGCGATTTGATTCGAGACGGGCAATTCGATCTGAAACCGCTTGCCTTATAGATGTCTTGTAGCCTCTGAGGTTGTATCAGCGCAAGGTCTGACAGGCTGGAGCTTGAGATCTTGAGATTTGAGGTTCTACAGCAGGGTCAAAAAGCCACGCCGCACGCTGCGTTCTTCTTAGTCGGAATGGATAGAACAACTGGCCAAGGTAACCACTGGGCACCATCTCTACCACACCGTAAGTTTTCGGTGAGCGATCCTTCGGGAAATGGTAGGTACCGAAAATCAGATCGAGCAGTGGTAGCTCGCCAGCATAGTTCGAATTGTAGGCTTCGATATCAGCGCTGTGATGCCAGTGATGAAATTGGGGCGTGGCAAGCAAATATCGTAGTGGTCCAAATTTGAATCGGACATTTGCATGGATGAAGACCGCATGAAACGTCGCCAGCCCAAGATAAGCGCCAAAGGTGACTTTACTAAATCCCATCAAGTAAAGCGGCACAATCGTGAGTGCCTTGGTCACAATCTGATCGAGCGGGTGCACGCGTGCTGCCGCCAGCCAATCCATTGAGGAGCTGCTGTGATGCACCGAATGAAAGGCCAAAGAAACGGCACCTCGTGTGAAAGTCGATGACCGATGTACCCACCGACGTTGGCAATCAACACAGCCTCGACAAACTGCAGGGCTCGATTCTGACTGGCCACGGCTGCCTGGAAAGTTGGGCTAACCAGCCAGTGCAACAACAGGATCAGACTACCTACCAGGACAAAGGCACTGGCATCTGCAAGTGCGCGCGTGAAGAGAAAGTGAGTCAGGTCGGTACGCCAGCCGCGGCGAAAGATCTTTTGGTCGCGGTGGAGCGCAAACATTCTTTCAAGGGGGATGAATATCAAGGCGCCGACGATGAGGCCAAAAATTACTTCCCTCATGAGTTGTAAGACGTTGAACCGCCGGTGAAAGTTTCAGGAAGGGTGCTTTGTACTTCGTGCTTAGTACTTTGTACTGCCTCCCAAGGGCGGATCCGTTGGTGTTAGCAAGTCCACAAAGGACAAAGTACAAAGCACCAAGCTCAGGATTACAAGCAAAAGAAATTCGCGTATTTGTGGATCAGTTTGGTCTAGTCATGTTAAAAGCTTTGGACCGTGAACCACACTCCCCATGGCCAACTTCCTCCCTGGGATGTGGATGAACTTCCAGCGCCACCTCCTTTTGGTTTTCGGAATCTGCTGCGCGTCATTGGCCCCGGCGCCGTTATGGCTGCCACCTCGATTGGCGGCGGTGAATGGCTGGTTGGCCCAGCAGTAGCCGTGAAGTACTCGTCTTCGATATTCCTTCTCGTTACGGCGGCAATTTTCCTCCAGGTTATCTTCAATCTTGAAGCTATCCGCTATACGTTGTACACGGGCGAACCAATCTATGGCGGCATCATGCGACTAAAACCGGGCCCGAAATTTTGGGCTCTGTTCTATACCGTCATAGGCTTTCTGCAACTGGGTTGGCCGGCGTTGGCAGGTAGTGCAGCGGCCACCTTGATGAGCGCCTGGATGGGGAGAGTGCCGGCAGCCGGGGATAAGGAAGTACTCAATTGGACGGCCACCGGTTTGATCGTGGTGGTCATCCTGATCCTGTCCTTCGGCGGTACTATCGAGAGAATGCTGGAGAAGTTTGCCTGGACCATGTTGTTTGTGGTGTTTACCTTCTTGCTGTTTGTCAACCTCGCTTTTGTGCCACTGTCCCACTGGTGGACCACCTTCGCAGGCTTCTTTCAGTTTACTGGTATGCCGCGTCCAATCGATTGGGGCCTGATCGGAGCCCTAGCGGCAACTGCGGGTTCCGGCGGCCTGGGGAATCTAACGATCACTAACTGGGTCCGCGATAAAGGCTTTGGGATGGGCGCGAAGGTCGGTGCGATACCGAGCGCCATCGGTGGCCACGAGATTCTCCTATCACACGTCGGCAAGATCTTTGAGATCAATCGAGAAAATATGCAGCGTTGGAAAGAATGGCTACGCTATGTTCATGCCGATCAGATCTGGGTGTGGGGTATCTTCTGTTTTCTGGGCATGTACCTCAACGTGAACCTGGCAACGCACATCGTGCCGCACGGTTCGGATATGCAAGGTTTAGGTGCAGGTGCTTATCAAGCGAAGTACCTGGCGGAACGGGTCTGGCCAGGGTTTTGGTTTGTCACACTGTTCAATGGATTCTGGTTGCTGTTCAAGACACAGTTGGGCAACACCGACATCCTGGTGCGCACGGTCACTGATGCGTTGTGGATGTCGAATAAGCGATTGCGAGATTGGAAGCACGGAGCAATCCAGCGCATCTACTACGGTATCCTGATTATCTTCTCGATCTGGGGTGCGCTGGCGATTCGAGCTGCTTCGCCGCTAAGACTTTTCACTATCCTGGCGAACATTGCCGGGGTGGTGATGGTGATTGGTGGGGTACAAATTTTTCTGGTTAATCGTCGCTTCTTACCGCGCGAGCTTAGACCAGCATTCTGGCGTGAAGGGCTACTCTGGCTGTGTGTTCTGTTCTACGCGTTCTTCTCCTTCTTCGTCATCCGCAGCTTGATCATCAAAGTGTGAGACGGCAAAAGTCAGTGCCATCCACAGATTACGCCGATTACGCGGATTTCTTAGCTAATCAGCTTGGTTGAGCCTTCTCTTAGGCAGCCTTAGCCTCAGCCTTCTAGCCGGAAGCCCTGGTGAGACTTCTGGGCAAAGCAGCTTTTGTTGAGCCTTCGGGATGAAGAAATCGCTCAACTAAACTGTCTAGCCAAGAATCTGTGTAATCTGCGTAATCTGTGGATGTTAGCCTGTATTGCGGAGGCCGGCGGCGATGCCGTTAATGGTTGCCGCCAGTGCGTAGTTCAGATTTTCACTGTCCTCCCCGGCACGCTTTCTTCGCAAGAGCTCAACCTGAATCAAACTCATCGGGTCTACGTACGGATTACGCAATTTGATTGACCGGGCCAGCACCGGGTTCTTTTCCAGCAACGTCTTCTGTCCCGTCATCTCCAGCACGATGTGACGCGTTCTTTCAAACTCTTCTACGATCAAACCCAGCACACGTTCACGCAACGCACGATCGACAACTAACTCGGCATAGAGTCGGGCGATCGAAAGATCTGCCTTTGCCATGCCCAACTCGACGTTATCAATCAGATCGTGAAAAAGCGGAAAGTGCTCAATCAAGTTTTGTAGCAAACGTCTGTTCGTCTCACTGGATCTGGCAAAACGTTCCATCGCATAACCAACGCCAAACCACGCTGGCAACACATGTCGACTCTGCATCCAGCCAAAGACCCAGGGGATTGCGCGCAGGTCATCCAGTCCTCGTTGTTCACTACGCCGCGTTGGTCGTGAACCGATACGTGCGTACTCCAACTGTTGTACTGGAGTCGCCGCTTCAAAATAGGCCAGCACATCGACGTTCTCTGCAATCTGCTCGCGATAATAGGCGAAAGCGTCACGCGACATTGTCTCGATGGCCGCTTCGCTCTGATCATTCAGTTCAGCCGCGCCACCCGGACGCGAGAGTGCCTCCAAAGAAGCAGCGATCACCAACTCGAGATTGCGCTCAGCGAGGACGGGATCGGAGTACTTCCAGTTCATCACTTCACCTTGTTCGGTGATCTTGATGTGCCCGCTGAAAGCCCCCACCGGTTGGGCGATGATTGCGTGATGCGTTGGACCACCACCGCGACCGACTGTCCCGCCGCGGCCATGAAACAGCGTTAACTCTACGTCGCATTCTTTCGCCACCTGGTGTAGAGCGCGATGGGCCTTGAAGATCTCCCAGGTGCTGGTGAGCATCCCTCCGTCTTTGTTCGAATCAGAGTAGCCGAGCATTACCTCCTGTCGCCGTCCCCACGAGTCGAGCAGTCGGGCATATTCCGGATGAGTCCAAACTGTGCGGCAGATTTCGCTGCTGTGCCTCAAGTCTTCAATGGACTCAAACAACGGCACCGGCATCAACCCCGGATCGTCAGCTGCAGCCTTCACTTGCACGCCCGATAGTTCCGCTAACCAGATGAGGGAACTGATGTCGGCCGCAGATTTGCTGCCACTGATCACGTAGCTGCGAATTGCCTCCGCCGGAAACTGGTGTTTCAAGTCTCTTATCATGCGCAGAGAATCGAGTACGTCCTCTGTAACGTTCGAAGGCGGTTGAGACAGCTGAAAAGTGTCTGCGTCTGTGGCAGTTGAAACACTGGACAGTTCGCCCCGCGCCAGGCTGTGAATCTGCGCATGTTGGCGAATGTCGAGCGTATGGAGATGAAAACCGAAAGTGGCCACCTGCCTGAGTAATGGATCGAGAAGCAGACGGGCCACGCGCTCGCCGTTGTTCGCCGTCAGGCTGTCGCGAATTAACACCAGGTCACTTTCGAACTCTGCGGCGTGTGAATAAGCAGCGGCGTGATCGCGCTCAGCCCGCGCGGCTTTCAGTCGCGCCAAAACATAGTCGAGATAACGACGATAAATCTCGTTTGGCGCGTGACGGTCAGGATTGAGACTAGGACCAGAAATTGTTGTAGCGTAACGCTGGAGTGCCTTATGCAAATCCGGCGAGACTGAAACTTGGAGAGTCGAGGGAGTGAGGCGCCAAATCAAATCCTCGATTCGTTCGAGGTAATAGTCAAAGATCAGCTGTCGCGCGATTTGCAGGGCACTGCGGGTAGACTCCGGCGTTACAGAGGGATTGCCATCACGGTCACCGCCGATCCACGAACCGAAGCGCAGCAAGAGTGGAAGCTCGCGCGCCGTCAACTCCGAGCCATACGCTTCGCGAAAGTCGTCAGCGAGGCCTTCATAAACCGTCGGTAAGGTATCGAACAGGACCGTCGGGTAATAATCCAGGCCCATTTTAATTTCGTCCCGCA
>DATFRK010000569.1:0-3401 GCA_035263325.1 Pyrinomonadaceae bacterium
CCCGGTCGAGATAAGTAGCCGCGCTGATCAGTGAGAGGTGGGTAAACGCCTGAGGGAAATTGCCAAGGTGGCGGCCATCGGCACCCAGTTCTTCTGAGTAGAGACCAAGATGATTTGAATAACTCAGTAGCTTCTCGAATAGCAACTGTGCCCTTTCCAATTTGCCTGCACGAGCCAGACATTCGACGTACCAGAACGAGCAGGCTGTGAAGCTGCCTTCGGTTCCCGGCAAACCATCCACGTCATTACGTTCGACATCGTACCGACGGACCAGCGTATCTTCGATCAAATGTTTCTCGATCGCTCGCAAGTTTGAGAGCCACATAGGGTCGACCGGGCTAATGAATCTCATCATTGGCATGAGCAGCGCTGACGCGTCTACATTTTTTGTGCCCTTTGCCTGCACGAACGCCTGTAGCTCTTCATCCCAGAAGTTTGTATAGATATCGTTGCGTATTTCATCTCTCGTACGATGCCAGACATCAACGGGCCCAGAAAATGAGCGTTTCAATGCGAGGCGGACGGCGCGATCGAATGCAACCCAGCACATGAAACGTGAGTGCAGGAATTCCTTTCGTCCGCCGCGAACCTCCCAGATTCCCTCGTCAGGGCGCCGCCAATTCTTGCCTAGCCAATCTAAGGTCCGTGTTACGTTCTGCCACTCTTGGTGAGAGCTGGCGCGACCATACTTGTTAGCGAGGTAAATGGCGTCCATCATCTCGCCATAGATGTCGAGTTGCAGTTGGTTGTAAGCGCCATTGCCGATGCGCACGGGACGTGAATTCTCGTAGCCGCTTAGGTGATCGAGCGAAATCTCCTCCAAGTCCTGCCTGCCATCGATGCCGTACATTACCTGCAACGGCCCTCGCTGAGCATCGTCACCCAAGCGGTCCTTTATCCAATCAATAAATGATTCAGTCTCATCGACGAAGCCAAGACGGATGAGCGCGTAGAGCGTAAAGCTCGCATCGCGCAACCACGTGTATCTATAGTCCCAGTTTCGAACTCCCCCAATGCCTTCTGGCAACGAAAACGTAGGTGCCGCGATCAGCGAGCCATGTTTCCGACTAATAAGGAGTTTCAGTAGCAAAGCTGACCGGTGGACCATCTCCCGCCAGCGACCTTTGTACTTTGACTTGCTTATCCACGACTTCCAAACCTGCGCTGTCTTAAGAACGTTGTGTTCAGCGGTTTTGGGATCCGGGTGGTGTCCGCCAGGACACAGACCACTCAGCACAAATGCAGCTTTTTTGCCAGCGCCCAAGGTGAAGTCGGAAACGATATCCCCGGCTTGTCTGGTCATTGGCGCATCCGAGTAGAGCGACATCGGGGGGCACTTGCTCTCCTCAGGAAAGAACGTGGCGCATTGGGGTGAGAACTCCAATCGGTGCCCGGATGTCGCGTACTTGAAACGTGGCCGGCAGCACATTTCGAATCGAACATTGCCGCGGATCACCGAGACAAGGCGCACAAGTTGATTCGGGTGACCTGCGTCGTCGTGGATAGGCATGCAGTCGATCACTTCAACCACGCCTTCTTCGGACAGGAAACGAGTTATCAGATTGTTGGTATCGGGCAGATAAAGCTGCCGGGCCCGCATGTTCGACATCCGAGGTTGAATTTGAAATCGGCCCCCCTTCTGGTCATCGAGCAGAGCAGCAAACACTGTCGGAGAGTCGAACTCGGGATAGCACATGAAGTCGATCGACCCATTCATGCCGACTAGCGCAATCGACTGCATGTTGCCGATCACGCCGTAATTTTCGATTGGTTCAAAAGCCATACTGCAACTTTAGAGTTTGTAGACGTCTTCCGGTGCTGCAAGGTTAGAATGCGCCTGAATCATCCAGGCGCAATGGTGGCTGTCTGGGCTGCTTACAGCTTGGAGGTGTGTGCGGACTACCAGCGTTGATCACTCAACGTCCCACAATTTCACTGGCTGAAAACCAGCCGAGATCTCACCTCCGCGCCACGCGATCTTTTGAGAGAGGCGCGGCGCCGAAATTGACACTGAACCGCTTACACCAAACTGAGACAGCGCGATATTTCGAGAGATCCACATCGGACCCAAGCGTGTAATTCTGGTCACCGATATTGCCTTTGATCGAGCCAAGATCTATAAAGCCGGCCTTCGTCACCGATTCGTTATCGGTGGCATCATCAGCAGCGACGAGATAGACATGAACATCCGGGCCATTTGATGTCTTGAAGTCTGTGAAGCGCAGCACGCGAGCGCCATCGGTTAGCTGATAGACTGTAGCAGTTCCACTGGTTGGGTGCGCTCCGGAATGGAATTTGCCCGACTCGAGCGGTCTCGCTGACGAATTCGCTAGCTGCGCCGTTGGCAGTTCTTCATGGACCCGTTGATTTACGAACAGCCGTTCGGGGCGGAACGCGTACCAGGCCACTAAGAGCACAACTGCAATCACGGGCAGAATGATTTTATATCGCTGCATTGACTGACTCCTTTCAATCGTTTGTGAGTTGGGTGCGAGAATTTCTCATTCCTCACATTTGCGCCAGCTGGCAACGGATTGCGATCTCACTTTCTCCAGCACCAGAATGACGGCTTACTAATCTCACTTAATTACCTTATAAATATTTAATCCTGTATTTTCTGGAAAGTGCATCAATTTGCTCTTCCGACGGGTCTCCAGCTGCATATAGAGCCGCTAGTTCCACAAAATAACTATCAAACTGGCCCGGTAATATTGTATCCAAGAGCCTGCTGGGCTTATTCCCAACGTTTGTAAAACCATGTGGAATTCCCCTTGGCAATAATGCCATGACGCCTGGAACCGCTTTCATCTTTTGGTTCCCAAGCGTGACTTCAATCTCCCCCTCCAAGAGATAAACAAGCTCATCCTCGCGTTCATGAACATGAAGCGCTACACCTTTTCCCGGAGGTGTAACAAACTCCATAACAGAGAACACACCATTCGTGTCCTTACTCTTAATTTTGTGAAAAGTTTGACTGCCCGCGATGTTTAGTTGCTCACCAGAGTCCGGTAAGACAACAATTGGTTCTTGGTGAAATTTATCGTCTTCTATCTTTTCTTGCGTTTTAATTAAAGTAGGTGTTTGCATCTAAGTATTCCTTCGATTGTTGGTTGTTGAACTGTCCTCCTCAAAGCTGATCACATTACGCCAGGTAGTTTGCTGGCTTGCTTCACATGCAGCGGAAGTTTTCTCGTTTGCACACTATCGCGAAGATGGTCAGGAGAGGATAACGTTCTTGCCAGGTCCTGCCTGAGCAAATAGAACGATGCCGCGAACAGAATGAGATCCTTCATAAGAAACGCAACTTTCTCGGACATAGCCGGGAATCCACCGGCAGACGCAGCCCAGCCATCCGACATGAAGGGGATAATCGTAAAGGTGGCGATAAAGGAATAACATGT
>DATFRK010000570.1:0-23394 GCA_035263325.1 Pyrinomonadaceae bacterium
AGCATGTGAGGTAGCTCCAATCTGAGACGGAGGATGCAAACTACAAAACAAATGAGCGCGCCTTCCGAAACCGGAAGAGCGCGCCCAGTAGAAATGTTAACTGCTAACTAACGACGACGAGAGGGCGTCGTGGTTGCAGCCGCTGCGGGAAGGCGAATCTCCTGGCCAGCCTGCAGTGCAGCATCAGCAGTGATGCCGTTGAGGCGGGCAATGTCGTTTGCATCCAGGTGATGCGCCGCAGCAATCTTCGAAATCGTGTCGCCCTTACGAGCGCGAACCTTCGACAACGCAGGGCCCGACGCTTCCGGTTCGGTGCCTGGCTTGGCCCTGACCCAGCGAGTGAGTTTCACATTGCTGTTCGGCACCACGAGCTTGGTCGTCGCCTTGAGGTCAACACCTGTATTCATTGCCTGCAATTGAGCCACGCTGACGCCAGTTCGGTTAGCGACTGCCTGCAACTCTTCACCCGGCGCTACGGAAATCACGCGAGCCGTGTCGCGTTGATCTCCTGGGATGCGCTTCAGCACGCTAACAAACTGCTTCGCCTTACCGGCCGGCACGCGCACGTTGTAACTATCGTCACGCGGGGTAACATCGCGTTTCAATTCCGGATTCAAGGTGTGAATGTAATCGACGCTGGTGTCGGTCGCATCGGCCACGAGTTGTAAGCTGGTGGCCGTAGGCACCTGGACCACGTCGTAAGCCATCGCTCCGTCAGCCTTAATACCTTTGAAGCCGTACTTCTCAGGATTCTTGGCAATCAAGATTACCGCGAGGATGTTCGGCACGTAATTACGTGTCTCCTGCGCGATGTACGGATAGATCATCCAGTAGTTGGCCGTACCGGCACGAGCGATACCGCGGTCGACATTGCCGGCGCCAGTGTTGTACGCCGCCATTGCCAATTCCCAGTTACCGTTGTAACGCGTTGCCAGATCCTTCAAGTATTTGGCGGAAGCGCGAGTGGCCTGCTCAAAACTGTTGCGTTCATCAATCCAGGCCGTCTGCCGCAATCCGTATTGACGTCCAGTGCTGGGCACAAACTGCCATAGACCTGAGGCTGAGGCCCAGGAGAGTGCTTTCGGTTTCCACGCACTTTCCACCTGGCCCAACCAGGTGATATCGATCGGCACACCTTCCTGCGCGAAAATCTGGCGTGCCAACTTCATGTAGACGCCCGACCGTCGCAAGCCCTGCTCCATCGTGGAGCGTCCCCGACCCTGGTAGTAGTTGATGTACTGTTGAATAAGAGGATTCAGCGTGAAAGCAAAGTTGACGTTCTGCTTGGCTTGTTCGAGAGCCAAGACGTCTGCGTCAGATACGTTTTGCTCGTCGGGAGTCAGCACCAATTTGCTCAACTCGTCCAACGGCGAAGGCTCAAATCTCTGATCGCGAAAACCAATCTGCGGCGGCGCCGGCGGAGTCTTCTGGTCCGGCGTTTGAGTGTTCTGGGCCACCAGCGTGGTCACGTTCGCGGCATTGTTGGGAATGACCTGCTGTTGGGGCACCTCTTCACGATAGATCTTTTCGACCAGCTCCAGGTAGAAGGTCTGCAGCCGCTGGCTGGCCCTCACGTCCAGGCCGGATTCAAGAATCGTGTCGACGGCACGGTCAAACTCATCGCGCGCCTGTTCACGTTTATTGTCTTCGAGATTCAGCTTACCTTTACGAAAGTGATCCTCGGACCTGGTGATGATCTGAGTAACTCGATTTTCGGTTTGCTCAACTTCGGTGGGAATCGACCGGGCTGATGAAGCTGCTGGAATCTGCGCAAAACTGCTGGCCGCTGAAGCGACGAGAGCCGTTAGTAAACCCACACGGGCTATCAAACGAGGTACGCTCGCTGACATCAATTCGTCGTTCTCCTTCTAGGTTAGTGCGAATCTTCGAGCGACTGTCGGAGAGTCACATCGGCAGCTTCACGGTAATTCGGTGCGGTATCTATTGGCTCCACGGTGACTTGCACTATTCTGGACTCGCTTGGAAGGGAGCCAAAAACACACCGGAGGTTACCACACGGTTTTTTAGGGTGTCAAACAATACCCTAACTATAAAGACGTTAGAATGGTTAACTTTTCCACAAAGCCCTGGGACCGACAGCTAGGGTAAAGATGCCCGCCGCTGGTCCAAGGTTGCGCCTCGCGAGGGATCAAATCCCGCTCGACTTAGAAGGCGTGGAAGGTTAACGCTCTGGGGCCCGGTTCCGTTGCAAAAAAGTAAGGCTTCCCGAATTAACCGCGCAAAAACCTCTGGTAGTAAACGACTTATGGGACGAACCATTGTGTTGGGCGACATTCACGGCTGCGCCGACGAACTCACTGATCTGCTGGAGAAAGTCGTTCTGGACGGGACTGACCGGGTGGTTGCGGTAGGCGATCTGACAGTAAAAGGGCCGAAAAGTGCCGCAGTCCTCGACCGTTTCATTCACGATTCCAGGTTCTCCTCCGTTGTCGGCAACCACGACCTGGCCTTATTAAAACGCTGGGAAAATGAGTCATTTCCCTTGCAGCCGAAGCAGCTCGAGACCTACGACCAGTTGAGATCAAATGGCGATCAGTATTTTTACTACTTGGCCTCACTGCCGCTGACGATTGACCTCGGTACACATGTGGTCGTCCATGCCGGGCTGAGGCCGCGGGTGCCGATCTCTGAACAGGTTGAAGCGGATCTTACTGAACTGAGAACACTCGGGCCCGATCGTACCAGACGCGACGGTCAACCATGGTACGAGGAATACGATGGCGACAAGATAGCGCTTTTTGGTCACTGGCCAGCGAACGAGCCACGCCGCGGAAGACGTGCCCTGGGCATCGACACCGGCTGCGTCTACGGGTTTCGCCTCACTGCCTACATTATCGAGACGGATGAGCTGGTAGATGTCGCAGCGAGGAAAGCGTACGCCTCTCCTCACAAAATCAATTGAGAGACCTTGCCCTAGAGTCTCCCTTCCGTTGGTAGGAGTCCCTCCGCTGAGCATTGATTTGGTACACCACTGAATTGATTCGTTTCTGTAACGGAATCGCTAACCTCTTTGAATGCAACGCAAACCTTTACGAGAACTTCGTAAGGGAGATGGAACAAGTTTTGCCGATCTTCTCTTCAGCAATGCTCTCCAATTGTTGTGTGCCCCGACGATTTCTTAAGGAAAACCAACGGGAGCTAATTCCGAAAAACCCATGTCAACCGTAATCAAGCTAAACGCGGAAGTCCACGACTTCCCCAGACGAGTAGAGTCGCCCGAAACGAATACTCAGCCCTTCTTTAACCGCGAGTTGAGTCTGCTCGAGTTTCACGCTCGGGTGCTCGACGAGGCGCGTGACCTGTCGAATCCATTGCTCGAACGCCTGAAGTTTCTCTCGATCTTCGAAGCGAACGTAGATGAGTTCTTTATGATTCGCGTCTCCGGTTTGAAAGAAGGACTAGAATTAGACGAAGCTCACATGTTGTCACTCGACGGCATGAGTGCTGCGGAACAACTCACACAAATTCGCCGGCGCCTGCTGCCGTTGCTGGCTGAACAGGCGAAATGTCTGAACGAAGAAATTTTACCGGAGCTCAAACTTGCGGGCATCGAAATCGCCAGCTACGACTCGCTGACACGACATGAGACAGACCATCTGAACCACTATTTTGTTGATCACATATTTCCTGTCTTGACACCACTGGCGGTGGATCCAAGTCATCCCTTCCCTTACATCTCACCGCTTAGTCTCAACCTGGGTCTGATGGTGAACCTGGGCGCCGACGAGGAGTCGGCAGCGAATGGCCGGAGAGGTCGAGAACCACGTTTCGTACGTATCAAGGTTCCCTCGGCACTGCCGCGGCTCGTGCCAGTAGGCTTTTCTCACAGCAAATTTGTATTGCTCGAAGAAGTTATCGAAGCAAACATTCAAGCACTGTTTCCCGGTACGCTACCTGGACCAACTCACCGCTTCCGCGTAACGCGTGACGCGGACATCGAATTGAGAGACGAAGAAGCTGAAGATCTCTTGAGCTTGATCCAGGAAGAGTTGCGTCAGCGACGTTTTGGCACGCCGGTACGGCTGGAAGTGTCTCCGGGAATGCCTGACGAGATGGTCCAATACCTGGTCGAATCACTGGAACTGGAAGAAGATGATGTTTACATTGTTGATGGCCCAATGAAAATTCAGGATCTCATGTCGCTCTACAAGCTTGAGCGGCCTGATCTAAAGGACGAGCCATTCGTACCCGCGGTGCCCGAATGGAAGCAGGAATATAAAACGATTTTCGATGCGATCAAGGCAGGCGATCGCTTGCTGCATCATCCTTACGAATCGTACGAGTGCGTCACAGGATTCATTAACGAAGCGGTTGATGACCCGGATGTGGTTGCGATCAAGATCTGTCTATATCGCACCGGGCCTGAGTCGCCGATCCCGCCGGCCTTAATCCGGGCCAGTGAAAACGGCAAACAGGTGACCGCGCTGATTGAGCTTAAGGCGCGCTTTGACGAAGAACACAATATCGAGTGGGCGCGAAAACTCGATGAAGCAGGCGTTCACGTCGTCTATGGCATCCTGGGACTCAAGACGCACGGCAAGTTAACCCTGGTAGTGCGACGTGAGGGAGAATCGCTCAAACGTTACGTACACATCGCCTCGGGAAATTACAACCCGACAACCTCGTGCATTTATACCGACCTCGGTTTGTTTACGGTCGATGAGACAATCGGTCGCGACGCGACCGAGTTGTTCAACTATCTGACCGGGTTCTCACTGCAAACGGATTATCAAAAACTATTTGTGGCCCCGGTTAACTTGCGAGAAAAATTGAACGCACTCTTCGACCGCGAGATTCGTCACAAACGTGCCGGTCGTCCGGCGCACATCGTCGCTAAGCTCAACCGACTCGCTGATCGACAGATTATCGAGAAGCTCTACGAAGCGTCGAATAGTGGAGTGAAGGTTGATCTGATTGTGCGCGGGATATGTATGTTGCGTCCGGGCGTTCCCGGCCTTTCAGAAAACATCACGGTGCGAAGCGTGGTGGGCCGACTGCTGGAGCACAGCCGCATCTTCTATTTCGAAAATGGTGGCGACGCGGACGTCTACCTCGGCAGTGCCGACTGGATGACCCGCAACCTGAAACACCGCATTGAAGTGGTCGTGCCGATTGCCGACGAGAATGCAAAACGTTTTCTCAAGGACGTGGTGCTCGACACCTACTTCAACGACAACACCAAGGCGCGTTCGTTGTGGCCGGATGGCAAATACCGTCAGATCCCCTCTAATAAGGGCCCGGAGCTGAATAGCCAAACCTATTTCATGCAGCGGGCTGTTAACAGTCAATAACTTCCCCGCGCAATTCCCCGCTATTAACCCCTCGAAACTCTTCTGGTGCTGCAACCCCTGAGTGTCTGCGGTTGTTCGATTACTGATTTGGGAGAAGGCCATGCGTGGAACAAAGTTGCGACTGTTAGTCTTGTTGTTATTCATTCTCGGCTCCGTAGCCATTGAAACAGGGCAAGCGAAACCAAAAGAAAAGAAGAAGATCCCCAGCGGCACACCAGTGCTGTGGCACCAACCAACGGATATCGCCCAACGCGATCTGTTTCTCGGACCAGGCGGCGAGACCATGCTTCCGGATTTGCACAGCCTGACCTTCATCAAAGAAGAAAAGGGTGGCTACTCAAAGAAGTATCGCGTCAGAGATGCGTCGGGACGCGAATGGGTCGCCAAGATTGGCAAGGAGGCACAATCGGAAACCTCGGCGGTGAGATTGTTATGGGGTGTTGGGTATCAAACAGAGATCAACTACCTGGTGCCGACCGTAACCATCCCTGGCAAAGGAACTTTCCAGAATGTGAGATTTGAAGCCCGCCCAGACGATGTCAAGCGCGTAGGAAACTGGAAGTGGGACAAAAATCCTTTTGTAAGCACCAGACAGTTTCAAGGTTTGAAGGTAATGATGGTGCTACTCAGCAACTGGGACATCAAGGATTCAAACAACGAGATCCTCTACAGCCCTGACTCGACCGGCAATGAACTGAGATACATCATCAGTGATATGGGCGCGACGTTCGGTCACTCGAGCGGCACTTTCTTCTTCTGGCGTATTACTCGCAGTCGGAATAATCCCGCCAAATTCGCGCAGGGAGAATTCCTGCAAAAGGTGAAAGGCAACCGAGTCTATCTCCATCATGGCGGTAAGCGAAAAGATCTCTTTAAAGATATCACCGTTGACGATGCCATTTGGATGGGCACGCTGCTATCGCAACTAAGCGACAATCAGCTTAAGGATGCATTCCGGGCCGCCAACTACACACCCTCGCAGATCAATTTGCTCACGAGTACCGTGAGACGACGGACCAATGAACTGATGAGTCTGCGACCACAACAGCGATTTGGTCGTTCAACAGATTAGCTTCCCGGAAGGAGAGATATTTGAGGCTCAACGGCAAGAGAAACAAAGAGGTCCTCACCCTTATCGTCGTATTCACCGGCGTGTTGTTGGTGAGTGCGCTCGCAGTCTATTTAGTCGGCAACCGCCAGCCAGCTCCAGCCGTGACGCCTGTGGATGTGACTCGCCCGGAGACGAGAACTCCGCAAAGTGAACCCGTTCTGCCAACCGAGCGCCGCGCGCCTGTAACCGTAAATCACGATAATCAAAGCTTTCTCGACCAGCTCTTTGGCACCAGCCCGGACCAGGGACAGTCGCTGGGCGAGCAGTGGGCCGAAAAGATGGGCAAGATTTCGCTGCGGCTCTTGTTGGCAGCTTTGCTCGGAACAGCCCTGGCTTTTCGGCCGCGCAAGCGAATCCTGGCAATCAAACGTAACCCTTACGTGTCGCAAACTCAGATCCTGCTGGCGATCGTCGCGGCGGCGCTGATGATCATCGTGGGAGACAATGCGGCGCGCGCGTTTGGCATCTTTGCCGCGGTTTCACTGGTTCGCTTCCGCACCAACATCAAGGATCCCAAGGAGATCACCGTCTTGCTGATCAGTTTGGCCCTTGGTTTGGCGGCCGGGGTAGGACGATGGGACCTGGCGGTGATCCTGACGGCCTTCTCGCTGGTTGTTCTCTGGTTGTTGGAGTGGCATGAACCTCAAGTTGTGTTTCGGTCGATGCAACTGAAGGTACTAACCAGGAATGTTCCAGAGACCAGGAGGGCCCTCAGCCAGGTGTTTGGCAAGTACGGTTTTGACGCCGAGCTGCGCGGAGTTGATCGTGAGGCGACTGAAGAGTCGCCGGGCAGTATTGTTTATTTAGTGGATGTTACTCCCACGGTGACGACTGATGAGATAAGCGAGAAGATTCTTTCGTTGGATGGACAGCATGTTGAAGGTATCGAGTGGGACCAGCAGAAGAGTTACTCGTACTTGTATCAGTAATTTTGGAGTGCCGTGACCTGTCGCCGCTTTGAGATCGGATCTTGATCTGCGAAATGCTTTCGCGATCTCCGATCACCTCGCAATAACAAAAGCGGCGACAAGTCGCCGCACTCCAAGAAAAAATCCACGAACGCGAAGGCGCTCGTGGATTTTTGTGAGCTCTAGCTGTGATGGAAGAAGTTACTGCTGCTTGGCACCCGTGACGGCCGCTGCTGCCGTAGTCTTGGTCGGGAAATTGCGAGCGTAATCTTCGACAAACTTCTTCATGTCGCCGTGTCCCCAGCGAGTGTAGAAATCATAATCCTTCATCTCAGTGTAGACCTGGTCAAAGTTCCAGTTGTATTTGTTGAAGCGATACACAGCACCCATCACTCCAGTACGATGACGTCCGCCTGCGCAGTGCACAAAAAACTTTCCCGTCGACGGATCGTCGACCAGCTTGAGAAACTGTTCAACTTGCGCGCCCTGCGGATACTGGCTGTCGCTCATGGGTATATTTACATACCGCATCCCCAGTGCTTCGACATCTCTCTTCTCGTAGTCCTTTGTTTCAGTCTGGAGATCGATCACTGTTTTCACACCGAGTGCCGCCAGGTCTTTATAGTCGGATTCTTTCGGCTGCCCGCCACGAAAAAACCGCTCATCCATCTGCCCGAAGTTCTTGATTTTGACGTTTGCGAATTTTGCGTTGTCCTGGGTCTGCGCTAATGAGCTTCCCGCGAGAGCAAGGAGCATCGTGAGGAGCCCGAGAACGAAGAAAAGGTATTTAAGTTTGGTATTCATCATAAACTCCCAAGTCCGGCTGCCCGGAAATTGAATTTTCACAGTTTTCAATCGTCGGGCTACGTGGGTTCGGAGGTTTTAAATCCCTTGCGGGCCAGCTTATTGCAAGGAGTCCGTGAGATTGCTGGACTCACATACGCGACCGGTCATGGCCGCTCACATGAAATGTCAAAAACCTGACATAAGATTCGCCTTACAGACATCAGGTTGTACAATTATTTACAAATATTTACCAAATTCCCGGCCAGATTCACACCGTCCTTGCGTTGGCCGCCTGGGGCATCCGCTGTGGTCGAGGTCCTGAGGACACCGGCGGAGACACCTTTTCCTTCAATGCTTCGCGAAAGACCTGCCTCATATTCTCCACGAAAACGAAGCGAATGTCTTTAAAAGGTTCTTTCGGTACTTCGTCAAGATCGCGACGATTTTGTTGCGGCAAGATTATGGTTGAAACCCGAGCTCTTCTGGCTGCCAGTACCTTTTCCTTCACACCCCCGATAGGCAGCACATTGCCTCGCAAGGTGATTTCGCCGGTCATCGCCACATCTTTACGCACAGGTCTGGCAGAAAGGGCCGACACCATCGCCGTGGCCAGGGTGATTCCTGCCGACGGCCCGTCCTTGGGGATTGCGCCTTCGGGAATGTGAATATGAAGGTCGTAGTTATTGAAATCCTCTTCGGCGATGTCGAGTTCCTTGGCGCGCGACTTCGCATAGGAGTAGGCCGCCTGGGCTGACTCGCGCATTACATCCCCCAACTGCCCGGTCAGTACCAGATTTCCTTTGCCACGCATGCGCAGGGCCTCGATAAAGAGGACATCTCCCCCAACCGCCGTCCAAGCCAAGCCGGTAGCTACGCCGATCTGATCCTTCTTCAGCACCTCCTCAGGAATGATTTTCGGCGCGCCCAGGAACTCGTGCAGATTCTTGAGCGACACTCGCACCGCACTCTTGTGTCCTTCGGCAATGCGCCTGGCTACCTTGCGGCAGATGCGTCCGATCTCACGCTCTAACTGACGCAGTCCGGCCTCCTGCGTGTACTGCTGGATCATTGCCGTCAGCGCGGTTTTGGAAAGGTGCAGATCTTTCGCCGTAATGCCGTTCTCTTCCATCTGCTTCGGCAACAGGTGCCGGATCGCGATCTCTTTTTTCTCTTCTTCCGTGTAACCGGCCAGCCTGATGACTTCCATGCGATCGCGCAGTGCTGGTTGAATCGTGTCCAGCACGTTCGCGGTGGTCATGAAAATCACGTTGGATAGATCAAAGGTGACGTTCAGATAGTTGTCGCGGAAGCTGTTGTTCTGCTCCGGATCTAGTACCTCGAGTAACGCTGAAGATGGATCACCACGGAAGTCAGCCCCAACCTTGTCGATCTCATCGAGCATGATCAACGGGTTGTTGGTTCCTGCCTGTTGGACGGCCTGGATAATGCGACCAGGCATGGCGCCCACGTAGGTGCGGCGGTGACCACGAATCTCCGCCTCGTCGTGCACACCTCCTAACGATAGACGCACAAACTTGCGGTCGAGCGCCCTGGCAATCGAACGTCCGAGTGAAGTCTTGCCCACTCCCGGTGGTCCAACCAGGCACAAGATTGGTCCTTTTGGTTTCTCCTTGAGTTTGCGTACAGCGAGCGCTTCGATGATCCGATCCTTGACCTTTTCGAGACCGTAGTGATCTTCATTCAATACGCGCTCAGCCTTGGGCAGGTCCAGGTTGTCCACTGAAGATCGCGACCACGGCAGGTCTGTCATGATCTCCATCCAGTTACGCAGCGTCGCCGTCTCGGCGGCGTCCGGGTGCATCCGCTCCAACTTTTTCAACTGACGCAGCGCTTCTTCCTCAGCCACTTTTGGCATCTTGGCCGCATCGATCTTTTCTCGGAACTGCGCAATCTCTTCCGCGAGTTCATTACCTTCGCCCAATTCGCTCTGGATGGCCTTCATCTGCTGGCGCAGGTAAAACTCGCGCTGTGAGCGATCGATATCGGCTCGAGCCTGCGTATTGATCTCCTGTTGCACTGTCAGTACTTCGATCTCCTTGTTCAGGAGATCGTTGACCCTTCGCAGTCGTGCGGTCGTGTCCGGAATGTCTAAGACTGATTGCGCATCTTCAACTTTCAGTTCGAGATTGGAAGCCGATAGATCCGCCAAGCGTCCCGCGTCATCCAGATTTGCAATGATGGCCATCACCTCGGGCGAGATATTCTTCCCCAGGTTGATCGCTTTCTCCATTGAGGCTCGGACGTTGCGGACCAACGCTTCAACTTCCAGTGAACGTTCCGGCGGGAGAATCTCCTGCATTACGTTCACCCGTCCACGGAGGTATTCACCGCTCGTATCAACTGACAAGACGTGGGCTCGAGCCAGGCCCTGGACCAGGATGCGGATGCGGCCGTCAGGCAATTTCAGCATTCGCATAATGACTGCCGCAGTACCAACAGAGTAGAGATCGTCGGCAGTGGGTTCTTCCTTATCGAGATCCTTCTGCGAGGCCAGCAGAATCATCCGGTTTTCGCCCAACGCCTCGTCAACCGCCCTGATCGATTTTTCCCGCGAAACAAACAGGGGCACGATCATAAAGGGATAAATAACAATGTCGCGGAGTGGAAGAACCGGCAACTCATTCGGGATCTGCAGTTGCTGATCGGTCTCGGCCGGTTCAATTGCTTCGCCAAACTCTGCTTCTTTTGTAATCGCCATGATTTAACCTTCTACCTTGGGTACCTGACTTAAAGAATCTACTTACTCTCCGTTCCCGTCCTGCACCGTGACCATGAACTCGCCACCGCGCCGGTCCTCGATCTTGGGCAGCCGAATGTAAAGCATTCCATTTTTGAGTTCGGCGGTTGCCTGGCGCACGCCGATGGTCCAACGCAGTGGCACTACTCTGCTAAACTGGCCATAACTTCGTTCCGAGCAAAGATAGGAACTGATACGGCGTCGTGCTTGACGTCGTTTCTTTTCCCCCCAGATGCGAAGCTTCGTATTACACAAACCAATCTTTATCTGTTCTGCGGTCACGCCCGGCAACTCCACTCGCAACCAGATCGCTTCCTGAGTCTCGCAAAGATCGACTGGGGGGGCCCACGCGCCTGAGGCCAACGGGTTTTCGGCTTCGGTCGCTTCCTGCAACGCCGCGTACAAGCGCCCGACACGGTCGCGAAGCCGTTGCAGTTCAAGTCGTTCCAGACCGGTCGCGCGAATAGGTTTGATCATTTCCTGATCCAGCCGAGCAACTATTTCCTACTGGCGGTGCCCGCTGCCCGGTTACGCACCAGATGTTTCAACTCGGTCATGAACTCCGACACATCTTCAAACTCCAGATACACTGACGCGAACCTGACGTACGCGACCTTATCGAGCTCTTTCAAACGTCGCATGATCATTTCGCCAATCTTACTGGTAGGTCGTTCACGCTCCGGCGACTCCTGCACATACTTCTCAATCCCATTTACGATGCTGTCGAGTTTGTTCGAAGGTACGGGACGTTTCTCACAGGCTCGCAACAAACCGGCCATCACCTTGTTACGATCGAAAGTTTCGCGGCGGCCATCTTTCTTCACCACCATGTAGGGTATCTCATCGATGCGCTCATACGAAGTGAAGCGTCGTTCGCAGCGCAAACATTCGCGTCTCCGGCGGATCGCGTCACCTTCACGCGATTCTCGCGAGTCGACCACCTTGTCTTCAAGATAACCGCAAAATGGACATTTCATCTCATTGGAACCTCTTTCAGCCGGGCTGCTAAAGTTCTTCCCTCACACTCTCGAGACGGGTCGATTCCTGGCGACCGTTGTCAGTTTCGAGTGGTTCTTCTTCAACTACATGTTCCACGTTCTCGGGTGAAATCAGGGCACGTAAACGTGAAATACTCAGGTCACCGCGAATAACGTACAAGACTCCAAAAACTGCGGCGGGGCCGAAGTCTATCAAGTGCATCACAATCGAGATGCCAGCCGCTTCCTCTTTTGGAATACCCAGGAAAAGAAGACCAGCAGCAGTGGCCGCATGAAAAGCTCCGGCGGCGCCGCCTGGCGTGGGTACGACCGAACCAGCCATTGACCATCCCAGGACAAATATCGTTTCCCGAAAACCGAAGGGTACTCCGAAAGCACGAATCACCAGGACGTTAGCCAGCAAAATCGAAAACCATGTCAAGACTGTCCAGCCAATGGTCTCTGCCAACTCTCGCACGTTGACCAGGACTCGAAGGGCACGAGCCAACTGTTCCAACATACCGATCACGAGGTTGGTTAAGCGCGGTGGTATGAAGGTCCAGCGCGCAAAGTGGCGTTGTAGCCAGGGGATCACTGAGCTGGAGTTCTTGCGGAACCAGGCCAGAAACGCAACCCCAAACAAGGCTGCGATCGCGAGCACAATTCCGGCCAGACGCACCTCCTCAAAATCCTTTACCGAGCCGCTGGTCGGTCTGAACCAAATGAGGTTGACAGCGAACATCAGCAGGATTGCCATCGTGTCGTAAATGCGCTCGACCAGGATGGTGACGATGGCCGCACTTGGTCTGACCTTTGGATCGCGCATTGGCAAAACCACCGGTCGCACCACCTCGCCGGTTCGCCCAATTAGCAAGACGGCTGTGAATCCGACCGTTGTCGCCGCAAAGAGGTCAGCAAGCCGTGTGTGGACGATCGGTTTTAGGAGCGCACCCCAGCGGCACGCGCGAAGAAAATAGGCCAAAGAAATGATGAGCGCGGCGGCAGCGAGGAGGTAGGGATTCGATCGGCTGATGCCGGAACGAACTTCGTGCCAGTCAAGAGAACGGCCAAAAAACCAAAACAGACCAATGGCCAGGACACACAGCGCCGCGAATTCAACGTATTTGCGATACTTTTTCGGTTTCAAGTGTGCGCCAGGCAATGCGTTTCCGCGGCTGAACCTTGACTTCTGACTCGCCAAACCACAACATGTTGGGTCGTCGCCCAAGGCTACTACAGCTTAGTTGTTAGAGCAAGAAAAGCACTTCCTCATTGGTCAAACCTTTCATTCGAGAAGAGATGAGAGCAAAATCATCGACACTAAACGGCGACGATGTCAGATTACGAGACCGCCAGTGTTTGAGGGGAACTTTAGTTTCAGACCTGTCGTAATCCGCTCTTGACAAGGGTTTTCCACCTTGACGGGATTGCAGATTAACAAGAACCGGAGAGAATTAAGGTGGGGGCTGTAAAGGTTTTGGCTGCTAACGAAGGAGCCGAATTGGTTCGCAGGTGTCGCGCGGGCGACGGCGCTGCCTGGGAGGAGATTGTGCAGACCTACTCCCGGCGCATCTACAACCTCGCGTACCGATTCACATCAAGAGCCGATACCGCCGAGGATCTAACCCAGGAGGTCTTTGTCAGAGTTTATCGCTCACTCGATCAGTACGACCCGAAACAGGGTGATTTGCAAAACTGGTTGATGCGCTTAGCACGTAATTTGATTATCGATGATTATAGAAAACGACAGCGCACGCCACATGACAATCACGCCGATGATCTCGCCGACCACAGCTATCACCTTCACACCAGATCAAATTCAGTACAGCAAGAGATGGAACGACGGGAGTTGGGGGCCCAGGTGCAGGCGGGCATCGACAAGCTTTCACCTGATTTAAGAACGTGTGTGATATTGCGTGATATTGAAGAACTGAGCTACCAGGAGATTGTGGAGCTATTGAGAATACCGGAAGGAACTGTGAAGTCGCGGATCAATCGCGGGCGTATTGAATTGGCAAAGATTCTCAGGCGAATGAAAGTTGTGGCTATGGGTGAGGCATAAAGTCACCCTGCTCTTTCCGCGCGCGGGCAGGCAAACGGGAAAGCAGACAAACTAGTGGGGCAGGAAGCGAAAACAGCGATGCTTTGTTCGGATTTTGAAACCTTATTAACCGATTACATTGAGGGTGTACTCGGGGTCGAAACCAACCGGCTGGTTAGTGAGCACGCTTTGCGCTGCCCGGTTTGTCATGAAACTTTAATCGCCGTACGGAGTTCCCTTGAGGCGTGCCGTGCCGGGACAGTGCCGCCACCATCGAGAGAATTCGAAGCGCGCATCTTGCAAAGAACAGTGCCGCATACGGCAATGAGCTGTGCCGACTTCGAGGAGTACTTGACCGATTATTTAGATGGGTTCTTGCCGGCCCCGCTTTATCACCGATGGGAGCGACACGCCGCCCTTTGCGATCGTTGTACGGAACTGCCTGGTGAAGTGGTGCGGGCGATCGGCGCGTGCTACACGTATATCTCTGAAGAGTTGCCAGTACCGGCGACGTTGAATGAGCGCATTCTGCAAGCGACGCTGGGTACGGTGACGCCACAAGAGATTCGCGCGCCCTGGACTTCGCGCACAGCCTCCTGGTTACGTTCGCTGCTTGACCCGATCATGTCACCGCAACTCGCCACTGTGGCAACCATGTTGCTGGTGGCCATGCTCGTATTGACGAACACCGTATCCGCTGACGGCTCGATCAGCGGCGTTTATCATGCGGGTATGCAGCTGGCGGAACAAACTGGCGGCACGGCGATCTCCAAGGACTGGAAGGAACTGGTGGGCACGGAAGAACAGAAGCCAGCCGCTCCGCCGCAAAAACAAACCACAGATCCGCAAAAGGAACAAGGCAAACAAACTGGAGATCAGACCAGCACCGAAAAGAATCGCTAAGGAGAACCTATCAGCAACCGTGATGTACTGTAGCTACCATTCGAATAATCCTGCGGTGGTTCAGTGCAATCAGTGCGCGCGCTGGTTGTGTCCTGCATGTGATCACCGGGTTCGTGGCTTTCCTTTCTGCCAGGACTGTATCGTCGCCGGCGTGGAGTTATTGCGGGTCTCGTCGCACACGACGCCGTCGCACATCCTGCGCAGAAAGAGTTCGCCTTTTGTAGCCACGCTGCTGTCGTTCGTGCCCGGTCTTGGCGCTGCCTATAACGGTCAAACATCAAAGGCCATCGTACATTTCGCGATCTTCGCAAGCTTTTTCCAGATGGCCGTTCTAACCCAGGGCGTGCACTTCTTCCTGCTCGGCGTCCTGGGGACGTGGTTGTTCGCGGCCGTTGACGCTTGCAGAACCGCACAGTTGTTGCGGGCTGGGTTAACACCCGATGCCGAAGAAGACGTGATTGCCCGCAGGCTCTATGGGAACCCATTCGCCTGGGGTATAACCTTGATAGTGATCGGAACGCTGTTCCTGTTGCACACTCTGCTCGGAGTTCAGCTGCCGATCAAGGAGTTACTGCCAGTGGCGTTGGTGGCCCTCGGCGCTTACATGCTTTTTGATTATCTGCGTCGCGGTAAATCATCCGATCGGATTGTGAGGTTTGATTCACGTCGCCCGCCGCCATCCGTGGTCACCACTACCAGAGCAACGGAGACGCAAGCATTTCGCACCGGTGAAACCACTCAATTTGCTCGTCGAGACGTTACGCCGTTGCCTTTTGAACGCCGTTCGTGATTTGTCATCATTGTTTAGTATGGGGTTGAAGTTATGTTATGTGCGCTTAAAGCTTTCGGTCGGTTGGGCGGAATAGTTGCCTTGATTCTCCTGGTGGTTGCGCTGCTCCGGCAGCTGATCATGTTGGTAGGTTTTCTCCTGGCCCTGTTGAAGGTCGCGATTATCGTGGCTTTTGTGGCAGTCGTAGTAATGATCCTGTTAGCAATCTTCCGTGACCGTTCTCGCCGGCGTCGGGAAATGGATGAATCTTAAGCTACGCCTGGGAATTCAGTTTTCCTTACCAGTATCGCGCGGAATCCTCACCTATAACGCGTCTCTTAAACTCTAAAGTTGCAACTCGGCATCCCGCTGTGATAGGGTCAGGCTCTTGCAGGGCCGGCCGGATGGGTTTCACCTCGGAGGGACCTTGAGGTTTCAATTTCATCCGCTGCAATTCTTCAAGTAGGTCAGGACGAAGAAACTCTAATAACTGAAATTCTTTGCACAAGTCGCATTGGCGAGTTGTGTCGTTTCGATTGTCAGCGCCCCTTTCCTTTTTCCGCGCAGGCAAGCATAGGAGCACGCTGAGATGATGAACGATGACCGATTCTACGCCTTCATAATCGCCCACACCTCCCGATCCCGTTCCCGAATTCAACGTATCTGCGTAGATAAACGAGCGGTGCGGATTCTTGGAGGGATTGCCTTGATCCTGGGAACTACGTTGGCATATGGGCTTTACGGGCTTACGCAGCAGGCGGCGCACCTTAAAACGGCGTTTGAGAATCAGCAACTGCGGGCTGAGAACGACCGGCAGAAACAAGAATTGGAAAGATTAAACAATCGCGTCTCCGCAGTGGAGGATACATCGCGAAAGTTAGCAGAGAAGTCGGGTCTCGTTGAAGAGCAATCGTCGTTGCCCGGTACCGGTGGTCCAGCGCAACCGCTTGATGAGAATGGACTGGCTGCGTTGCAAACCAAGATGTTCCGCCTTGAGCAAAATATGCGGGCCTACGAAGCGATTCTTCGTGAGCGAGGCTACACTCCTACTATTTGGCCCGTCGAAGGCAAACTTGAAAGTGGCTTTGGCGGTCGTCGTAATCCATTCGGGGGTTCCGGATACGAATTTCATGCCGGTCAGGACATTGAAGCCGAATGGGGAACTCCGGTTATTGCCGGGGCAAAAGGCAACGTCTCCTTTGTTGGCTGGCAGAACGGCTACGGCCAGATCGTGGTGATCGATCATGGTGGTGGGTTGACAACCCGCTACGGTCACCTGTCGCACATCGATGTGGCTTTGAATCAAGTTGTGACGCGCGGTCAATTCATCGGCCGGGTTGGTTCAACCGGACGCTCGACCGGTCCCCACCTCCATTACGAGGTGAGAATTAACGACGAGCCGGTTAACCCCCTGCAGTATCTGCTAACTAGTAGCAAACCGTAGAATTACGGGTATCTGGGGGCTTCGGGAAAGCGGCTCCGGATCTTTTGCTGCGGCCGTAAGCTCAACAGGTCTCGAATTTAACTCGCTTTTTAAGTTGACAGTCCGATTATCAATCGCTTAGTATTCGCCGTCGTTTCAATGCCGGGCCGCCTTTATCAGCACCCCGCATTTCCCGATTCCGCCAGCGCCAGCTTTACAAGTAATGAGTTTCAGCAGTTTTGCCCCCGTAAGAGTATGCATGTTGGATTGCGCCCCTGGCGCCGTTCACCATGCATTTTTTGTTGGTTGTGTGTTTCCGGGTTGCGCCCCTAAAAGAGCTCGGGCTCACAAGCATTAACCAAGTCGGCGAGAAAGGCTCCTGTGCTTTCGCGCCCGTTTTACCGAATCGTTAGGAGGATTCGTTGTTATGTCTAGAATAACCGGTAAGGTCAAGTGGTTTAACAATTCGAAGGGTTATGGTTTTATTGAGCAGCCAGGCTCTTCGGACATCTTCGTTCATTACAGCGCCATTCAGGGCGATGGCTTCAAGACTCTCGAAGAGGGTCAGGAAGTCGAGTTTGAGGTGACACAAGGCCCGAAGGGACCGCAGGCCGAAAAAGTAACGAAGATGTGACGTCTCCCCGGCTTGCTTGAGCAAAGCCACTGACTTGCTTCCGGTCTTGGGTCCGGCAGCTCACAAACAATAAAGGCGACCTTTGGGTCGCCTTTATTCTTCTTCGTTGGCTCCTCGATCGGCCCGCGCTTTGAAGCTTACGCGGCCCGCCTCCACCGCAACCGAAAACCTTACCCCGTCACAGCCGAAACGCTCCTTTAAGCCATCGGCTTTTGAGGCAATCAAACGATGGAACCTCGGGAACGAGAAATCCTCGGTCGGCTCACCGCACTTTCGCTTCGCCTCAACTAAAGAATCATAGAGGTTTTTGATCGTCGCTACTTCCTTGTGCGCATCAACGCAAACAAAGGTGTGACACTCGTGCAGCTGGCCAATTTCTTCCTTAACATTAGCTCGAGCTGCAGAAACCGGATCACGTCCTTCTTCTCGCCCTTGCATGGTGCGGCGCCACAAATCCTTAAACGCATTGTACCGAGATGCCAGGGAGTTGTAGCGATACCGCTGCGCGTAAGTAAGAGCGCGGTCGTCCCCCAGTCGTTTGAAAAGCGTGTCGACTCGGCCTTTTGTATCGTAGGGAGGTCGCTTGGCTGCGCCGTTAAAGTAGATATCAAATTCTATTTTCAAACGACGAATATCTTCTTCCAGACGAGTTAGCTGCTCGTCAGGAGTTGGTTGGTTTTCACCTACCGCATAACGGTTCTTGGCTTGTACGACCAGCTTTGCTCTTAATAACTTGTTGCTACGATCTTGGCTCACGAAGGTGGTTCTCCCGAGGCGGGGTGCGCCGTGGTGGCGACTCTAATCGCAGTCTAGGGGGTGCCAAAGCTGCATGTCAACAACTTAATGGTGAGGGTATTTGCCCCGTCATTGACGAAACCGCTATCCTAACTGCCGGGTCGGGAATTCCTCTATTACCTATGTCTAAGCCTAAAAAAGTCGCGGAATCCAAGCTACGTTTCCTTCCTTCTGTGGATCAACTACTGCGCACTCAGGAGGCGGAAAAACTACGCGCTTCAGTCGGCCTAAGGCGCCTGACGGCAATTGCGCGCTTAGTGCTCTCGGAGATGCGCACGGCCCTGCGCCAAGAAACTGGCCGAGAACACACGACGGCAACGTTGTTGGACGAGGCAGTTCAGCGATTGCAAGCCACCTGCGAGATGGAGCGCTCTCGAGGACTTAGCCGCGTGATAAATGCAACTGGTGTGGTCCTCCATACGAATTTGGGCCGCGCGCCTTTGTCGGCTGCCGCAGTAAAAGCGATCGTGGAAAACGTCTCTCGCTACTGCACGCTGGAATATGATTCGTTCAGCGGCACCAGGGGCACCAGGGCCGCAAGAGTGGAAGCGCTACTGCAGGAACTCACCGGTGCCGAAGATGCCTTGGTGGTAAACAATTGCGCCGCCGCCGCATTGCTCGTCCTAACAGTGCTGGCTGCTGATGGTGAGACTCTAGTATCGCGAGGAGAACTCGTCGAGATTGGAGGCGACTTTCGCGTGCCGGATGTGATGTCGAATTCTGGTACTCGAATGGTAGAAGTAGGTACCACCAATCGCACTCACCTGGAAGACTATCGCCGCGCCTTGACCGCAAATACCCGCCTTATCATGCGCGTCCATCCTTCCAATTTCCGCATCGTTGGTTTTTCCACGGCACCCTCGCTCACGGATCTAGCGAAGCTTGCGCACGAAGCGGATCTGCCACTCTACGAGGATGCCGGGTCGGGACAACTTATCGATCTGAGTCAATACGGACTCAAAGACGAGCCAACTATTCGTAGTCTGATCGAAGAAGGTGCTGACGTCGTCACTTTCAGTGGCGACAAACTGCTCGGTTCGGCCCAGGCGGGAATAATTGCCGGCAAGGCAAAAATAGTTAGCCAACTTCGCAAGCATCCCCTGTATCGAGCACTGCGTTCGGATAAGTTGCGCCTCGCCGCCCTTGAAGCGACGCTAACTTTAATTCAGAGAGACCAGGCGCTAAGCGACATTCCTGTGCTCCAGATGTTCGCCCTGACGCAAGCGGAAATAGAGAATCGTGCTCAACATTTAATCAAGCAGGTATCGTCGGCTGATGGTCCTTTGCAGCTCACACTCATCGCCGGCGAATCTGCGACAGGCGGAGGAGCCAGTCCAACCGCAGAGTTGCCCACCACCCTGATCGCCCTAACTCACAAGGAGCTTTCTGCCCAGGACCTCGAACTTCGGCTGAGACGACACTCACCGGCGATCATCGCCCGGATCTCGGACGAACAGGTGCTGGTCGATCTGCGCACGGTCTTTCCCGAGGAAGAAGATGAGCTGGTAGCTGCTCTTCAAGCACTAAAATAGGCTGACTTTCAGGGACGACTAACTAGATTTAGCCGTGGCCATCTGTGTATCGTTGTCTGTCGATAAGACGCCGCCTGACCGGGCGATCATCGCCTGCTAAAGATTCCCTCTGACCCGGGTGAGCGTTCAAATCTTGTTGATGGTTCCCCGGCAATTACTCGTACCACAAACACATCTCTTAGTGTCCGGATGCAGGGTAGAGTGATAATCGATGGTGATCTCTTCACCGGGCCCAATGTCGCGTAAGGCGATGAAGAGGATGTGGTTGTAGGTAATCTTCATGAACGCGTTTGGGACGCAGGAATGATTGATGTAGTGGGTGCCGTTTCCTCCGCGGCTGCCGTCAAGACTCCAGCGGTTATTGATCGCACAGATTCTCAGCGTCTTGCGGTGCGCCCTCCGGTTGGCTTCCGCATTTGAGATTTTCTCACCGGCGTATTCAGCAATCTTCCGGCGACCAAGAAATGCCTGCGTGGCAAAGCACCCTTTCCCGTGAATACGAGACTTCTTGATTGTTAGTCCGGGAGCCAGGCGAAGACTCATGAGAGGTTGAAAGTCGAAGTTTTTGGGGACCGTATACCTAAAAGCATGAGAGTGTAACACCTGAACGAGTAGCGCAGTTCAACAATTTGGCCAAAAAATCGTAGGCTGGGTGGTTACGGAAAAAATCGAAATCGTAAGGACGCCGCAATCAACCTGGGGCTACTGCCGTGGGTTCCCTAATTAAAAAACTGGCCGCCAGTGCGTGATGCACGGCGGCCTGTAATTTCAATAGCGAAGCCTGGTTACTTGATCTTGAAGCTGCGGGCGATGCCATCCGTTTGATTACGAATGCGACCGAGCTTATCTTTCAGCCCGGTGAAATGCAGGGTGTAAATTGTGCGTGGGTCTGCTTGCAAGTAATAGATACGACCCAACATTGGCTTACCGGTATTAACGTACTCGTAGGAAAGAGTGACGCCGTCGAGTCGGCCGTTGAACGACTCCTGCTTGCCTTCTGCGAAACCCGGCAAGAATCGCAATTTTTGATCTTGATCGCGGCGCGCCAGATCCGAAGCCGTCGTTCCTGATTCAACGACCTCCTTCCGCAACCGCATATATCCGTCAAGCCGATCACCAAAGACCAGCTCAGGATTCCCCTGGCTCGTATCTTTCTCAATCACTCGCCAGGTGGGCGACGGGAGCTCGAAACTATAGTCAACTTTGTCGCTGGTGTAGAGCTGTTGCGAGAAGACCGCGGACGCTCCGATTGCTAGAAAAACTGAGACGAAAATCGCGATTGCTGTTCGTCGCATTTTGGTTTTTGCCAACTCCTTCTTGCTTGTTTGCCGCAGCCTTAGCCCCGGCAATTCACTCAAACACTAATCTCAGATGAAAGGCAGGTTTGACCAGTTGTCTCAAATCTGTGTCGCGGTTTAGGACGCGCTACTCCCCGATCCAAGCTTGATGGCCTCACTTTGACTTTGGATTAGGATGCCAATTCCCCGCGCGGCCAGCGCCAGTAGCGCATCCATTTGGTCCCGACTAAAGGGTTCCCTTTCGGCTGTGCCCTGGACCTCAATAAATCGTCCATCGCCGGTGCAAATAACGTTCATGTCTACTTCTGCACGGGAGTCCTCGTCGTATTTAAGGTCGAGTAATGGCGTGTGATCGACAATTCCGACACTGACAGCCGCGACTTGATTTGTTACCAATGGCCTGGAGATCTTGCCGGCTTTGAGTAACCGTCTACTGGCGAGAGCGAAGGCCACGTAGGCACCGGTAATCGCGGCAGTACGTGTGCCTCCATCTGCTTGCAGTACATCGCAATCGATTGTGATGGTGCGTTCACCTAGAGCTTTCATCTCCGCCACGGCGCGGAGACTGCGGCCGATCAATCTCTGAATCTCATGCGTTCTTCCGGAAGGACCACCGCGGCCAATCTCCCTGGCAGTTCGCGTTTGCGTCGAGCGTGGCAACATCGCGTACTCCGCTGTCAACCAACCCTGACCGGTATTCCGCAAGAACGGCGGCACGCGTTCTTCGAGTGAAGCGGCACAGATAACCCGCGTCTGGCCCATCTCGATCAGCACCGAACCCTCGGCGTAGGGCAAAAAGCCAGGAGTGATTTTGACAGCGCGGAGTTGATCGGGCGCGCGGCCATCAGTACGTTCGTAGTTCATCTTGCCCCCAAATCTCAACTGCCTCCAGAATTGAAGGTGCTGAACCAAGAAATCTTTCCGCCACTCGAGCGAATCTTTCGGCGGCATCCGTCACGTAGAAATGATCCAGATCGTCGCAAAGTTCTCGCTCGTTCAACCATTCATGTTCAGCCTGGGCCAACTGCGACTCATGTAAAATTGCACTCACCTCAGCGGCAGCTGCCTCGCCGGAGTCAATCAGCTTAACACTACTGCCCACGGTTTCGCTGATAACTTCACGCAGAATCGGGTAGTGGGTGCAGCCGAGTACCAGGGCGGCCGGTGGTTCTGCCCGAAAGCTTGCCAGGTAATCACGGGCCACCGATCGAGCGACATCCGTATCGGCCCAACCTTCTTCAGCCAGGGAAACAAATAGCGGGCAAGCTGTTTCAACGACGCGGACGCTGCTATCCATCTTGGCGATTGCTTTGGAGTACGCATGACTCTGCACCGTCGCTTCGGTGGCGATCACTCCGATTGTTTCACCCTGCGCAACACGAATCGCCGCCTTCGCACCAGGTTCTATTACGCCAATGACTTCCACACGTACCGCGCGACGAATCGCGGGAAGCGCCAAGGCAGACGCCGTGTTACAAGCGACGACCAGCAACTTGATTCCAAGTGCTTCCAGAAACTTGGCATTCTCCACCGCGTATCGTTCGACAGTGGCCAAAGACTTAGTGCCATAGGGAACACGCGCAGTGTCGCCGAGATAAACGAAACGTTCGTTTGGTAGACGCTCGTGCAAGGCGCGGTAGACGGTGAGTCCACCAACGCCGCTATCAAAGATGCCAATGGGAAGATTGGGGTTCAAAGAAGAGTGCTAGTTCTGGACGAAGATTTCCGACACAGCCACCGCAAAGCTCGGAACGATCTCATCTCCTGTCAGGACATCCATTTCCTTCAAGACCCGCTTCTCGCGAGAAGCACTCCAAATTTCGACCGTTCTCGTTTGGGGATTAACAAGCCAAACCGCCCGCGCGCCAAACTGCAGCCATTGCGCCGTCTTGGTTTCTACCTTCCTTCTGCTTTCCTTTGGTGACACTACTTCGACCGCAAGATCTGGTGGTCCTTCATGAAAACCTTTTGCGATAATGCCGGCTCTTTCCATTCGAATAAAGGAGATATCCGGAGCCAAAACTGTGTCAGGATTGCGCTCCAGGGTGAAGCCGGTTTCCGCACCGCAGACAATTCCCAGATTGTTATTCTTCACGTGAAGCGCGAGAGCAGTTGTAAGGTTAACGATTACTACGCCATGTTCTACG
>DATFRK010000571.1:0-10171 GCA_035263325.1 Pyrinomonadaceae bacterium
TCCGCGTGGGTGCTGAACGTGGCCCACGATGGAATGGAAGAAGTCGAGGTGGGGAAACTCGCGGTGGGGAAAGCCCAGAACCCGGACGTAAAACGCTTCGCACAGCGGATGGTTGCGGATCACTCCAAGGCAAACGATGAGTTGAAAAAACTGGCCACGGCCAAGGGAATCACGATTCCCGCAATGTCAGCTGAGGACATGAAGGCGACCAAGGACCGGCTGAGTAAGCTGTCAGGAGCCGACTTTGATCGCGAATACATGTCGATGATGGTGGCAGGCCACGATAAGGCGGTCGCTGCGTTCCAGGAACAAAGTGCGAATGGCAGTGACGCGGAGTTGAAAGCGTTTGCTACCAGGACGCTGCCGACGCTGTTGGAGCATCAAAGTTTAGCCAAGGAGACACAAGCGAAGCTGAAATAGTTTTCGCTGAACGCCGGCGCGAGGATTTTTAGACTCCAAGTTCTGTGTTTGTCATAAACACAGAATTTGGCAGTCGTTTGTTTGTGCCCGGCACTTTGATTGTTCGTTTCAGAACGAAGTCGAACAGGAGCGGGTTGAACGTATAGATCTCTCTTAACTGCTGCCGCTCTGCTTCCGTGAGGTAACCATACTTCACCAGCGGTTTAGTGCGAATGAGGATGTTAACCGCTGGCAGTGGGTAATCGCTGCCGTTGACGATCCGTGCGTGGAGATCTTCGCGTCTCAGGATAGTGGAGAGCGGCTTTCCCAGGCGATTGAATTGAGACATGGCAGATATCTCGCCGAAGACCATCCCCTCGTAACGCTTTTCATCCATCAAACGCATGAACAAATCGAAGTTATCAGCGAGTGGCCTGTCAGGGTGGTCCAGATCCTCATTGATGCCTAAGCCGGCACAATGAGCAACGATAACTTTCACCCCGTGATCTAAAGGCCGGCGCAACAACAAGGGATTGCCAAGTTTCTGATCTTCCCTGGCTTCAACCGCCTTCTCCTCGCCGCCGTGGCTCAACAGGATCAGGTCGAGTTCCTTCATTTTTTGATAAAAGGGATCGCAATCCGGGTCCGCGGGATTGATGCCCATCGCATTCGGTAGCCACTTTACAATGCGTGCTCCGCGTGTGGCCCATCGCTCTAACTCTGTCAAAGCATCAGGTCGATAAGGATTGACGGAAATATTCGCCAGGAACAAACCAGGATTTTGCTCAGCGATTCGGAAGACGTACTCATTCGGCACGTAGAACTCGGTCTTCTCCAGGTTGACCGAGCCATCGGTGTGATAGTTTTTGTCGAATGCCAGCAGTCGATGTTTGCCATGTGCTTCAATGTTCTGCACCAGCCCTATCAGACGCTCGATAAAGCGAGCATCAGCCTGCTCCTCCTCCGCGACGCCGGCAGCACTCATATAGACCTTAAACTTCAAACGGTGGAGCGGGTGGGCCCACGTTCGCATTCTGGCGTTCACGAAGGCGTTTGTGTCCCCGGCGCCAAGCCCGGCGATGTGCACGTGATGATCGATCAATCGATCTGGATCAATCCCCTCGAACGCGCGTTTAATTAGTTCGGCTGATTCTTCGCTGAGACTGTCCGCCAGTTCTTCAGGACGATGATTGAAAGCCCCGCCGATGTGATGCAGCAAGCACATCGTCACTCTTTTCTCAGGCACATGATGGTTGCTTGCATGGTGGCAATCAGCTCGCGCGTTCCCTGGGCCAAGAGTGTAAAAACGTCTGCGCGGACCACCGTCAGCGCGCGCCCCGGTTTTATGACGTCAGCACGTGCCAAAAACATCTCCCCTTTTGCCGGACGCAGCAAATTGATTTTGAACTCCACACTCAAGACCTCAGCACCGGCAGGCATCAGTGTGTAGGCCGCGTAGCCACACGCCGAGTCGGCGATAGTAGTGATGATGCCCGCGTGCACATAGCCGTGTTGTTGCGTCAGTTCACTGCGATAAGGCAGGGTAATCTCAATTACTCCCGCATCGACTAACGTCAGTTCGGCGCCAATCAATTTCATGACCGACTGGCGCGCAAAACTCTGGCGGATCTTTTCTTTGAAGGAAGGATCTAAGTCAGACATATCTATATAGATGGCGCAGGCTCGACGGACTATCTGAGTGCTTCAAATCACTCGGGCTCAGCTCCCTGCTCGATGATGTATCCCTTTCCGGCCGGCGTCATAATAAAACCTTCGTCGGTCTCGAACACACCAAAGCTCAGCCTTCTTCTTCTTTCACTGGTTGTAGTCAGAACGCATACCAGTGGCGCCTTGGTTGTCTTGACGAAGGCTGGTTTGTAGCTTTTGCCGGCGCCGTTAAAGATCACTATTGTTACGTCGTATAGGTATCGATGTGTTTCGGCGATGCCGGGTCCCTGGTCGCCGGTTGGTCCTCCTTCTTTGCCGAGAATCATCGCGAAATCAGGCAGACCATCATGATTGAAATCACCAGTTCGATAATAAGGCTTGAAGCGGACGCCAAAGGCGTTGCGCATCTCACGCAAAACGTCCTTGTTGATTGCGGTTTCTGGTAGAAACTCCAGGCCTTGGTGCTTGGCTAAGAATTGCTGCAGTGCGTCGGCGTGCGCTGATGGTAGTTCGGAGACGGAGCGTTGGGCTTTTGCAACTGAGGTAACGGTTAGCAGCAAGAGCGTAAGGGTGAAAACAACATAACGCATAGTCTCTTCGAGTCCTTTCGAACATTGCTGCAGCTGTAAATTCCGATGGCAGAGTTAGGTTCCTTCGCGAGTTGATTGGACCAGCCCGTCGCTGCCGCTCCGGGTTCCCTATTTGGCAAATCAGAACTGCGCCAACCTGAAGCCATGATTACTTGGTGCGCGGCTTGATGATCTGTTGCAAGAGATCAGGGCGTGAAGCGTCGCGCTCCAGGTGAGGAAACTTTTCGCCTCCGTGATAGTTGATCTTGTAGGTTCGAAGGACATCGAAATTAACCACCCCCAAATCCAACGGATCCTGCGACCTCATTCCTGCGCTCAGCGCTTCTCGCAACCGATCACTGTCGAAAGCGCGGCCATTAACAGTGGCGATCTTCATTCCTGGTCCCAGGCCTGCCTGGTAGGCTGGAGTGCCGGGGATGACGTCGCCGATTTCCCCCTCGTCGCTGACGCGAAAGCCCAGCGAAAAACTGAAGTCCGAGCTCTTGTTCGCCACTTCAAGAGCTTTTTGAAACTCACTCTGTTCGCCGGTAAACACCAGCCGCCAACCGCCATTCGTAATTCCTCCCAACGGAGCATGCGGTTCGAGGGAAGTCAGCCGGGTGTTGAAGAACGTGCGCCAGTCGAAAGGAGCCACCTCATTTAGCGTATTGACCACATCGTCGAAGGTATAGGGCTTGACCATCCGCCGGGTATTTGGTGGTCCATGAAACTTGTAACAGAAGTCATCAAGCGAACGGCTATCTTTTGTTTGTTGGCGGATGATGGTGTCGACTTCCAGCCAGATCAGTTCTCCCTCATCATAGAAGTCGACCCCTCGGCGCCACGATGCCCAGGCGCCGGAGGCGTTGTAAAGGAGCTGCGCCGCAACGGTTGTATCAATTAGGGGACGCCAGGTGCGGCCGGGAAACCGATCGAGATAAGCAGCGATGCCGGCCAGGTGTTCTCGCTGATCTTCCGGTGAACGCAAACCACTGCGTGCGGAAAGAATACTTCCCAGGTATTCGGTCAAGCCTTCGTAAACCCAGAGCAACTCCCCTTTCATCGGCTGCTGATAATCGCGCGTGGCCAATCCGGCCGGGCGCCGATACTTCCCGTTCCAGGAATGGACAAATTCATGCGGTAGCAGATCGGCACTGGCCCGGCGCAGCGCTTCATCAATCAAGGTCCGTTCAGCGACCCGATCATCGCTCGACTCGTGATGTTCCAATCCGAAATGAGCTACGAAGTCGCTGAGTGTGTAGAGAAAGTGGTAGTGATCGTAATGGTGCGCGCCAAAAAGTGTGTTGGCTTCAGCTACCAGGCGGCGATAATTTGCAATCTGCTCGGGGGCCATCTGCAAGGCGGCTTCACTATCCGAAACCATATCGATCTGAAATGAAGGAACGGCATTCTCAGTTAGCTTGATAGTGCGAAAGTGTGACCCGGCAATTACCGGCGAATCGATCAGCGTGGTGAGTGACACTGGTTCAAACGTAGCGGCAGCACTGCGCGAGTTGTTTACCGCGTGCAGTGCGGTGCCATACGTCCAGCCCTCGGGTAGACGCAAAGTGGCCACATAATTGATGTCATCAGAACCGTATCCTTCGGGATAGAGCAACACCTGGTTCCAACTGAGCACTACCAGGTTGGCAGTGGCCGACCCGGCTGATGAGAATCCTTCAGTTGTGGCGGGCAAAAGAAAATCGAGTGTGGCGTCGACCGCGTTGGCCCCGGTGGGAACGTCGAGGTGAAACGCGTACATATCGATTTCGTCGCGGCGCCACGGCAGAGATTTGCCGGCAGCATTAAACTTCAAGCCGGCCAGGTCGGTGATTGGTCCGGTCGGCCCATGTTCGCCTGGGATCCATTTCGGATAGTAGAGCGTGAGTGGTCCAGGTTTCGCTGGAATATGCAGGCTGGCGTGGAGAATTTTGCGCGGCGCTTCACTGGCATCGACTGCGATGTTTACTTGCGGCGGGTTCTGGGCGTTAACGGGCCAACCGTGCAGTTGGGTGGTAACACAGAGCGCGCTCAACAAGCAGATTCGTAAGAAGTGACTTTTCATGATGAGCCCCTGGAACTATATATAGACTTAGCAGAGCGATGACCCGGAGGTCTGCTTTGCGCATGGGTGGATTTTAGGCGGTATGGGCCAGATGGGAAAGTGCCAGATAGTCGCTCCGGGGCCGCCGCAGACGACTTGCACTAATCAACTCGCATGTGGCGAAATACAAGCACAATGACAACTAAAACTCGTTCAGCCTTCCTGCGTCTTTCAGCCTTGCTTGCGCTGGCGCTATTGAATGGTTCTGTTTCGGCGCAATCTACCAACTCGGGTGCGACCACAGGAACACCACTCGCACACTACGATATTAGACCTGCAGATCTGCCGCCGCCGAAGATTGAAAACGACGTAAATAATCCACCACGCGTTATTGCCCGCCCGGAAGGCGCGCAACTCAATCTGCCTCCGGGATTCGAGGTCTCAGTCTTTGCCGAAGGTGGTTTCACGCGGCCGCGCTGGTTGGCCCTGGCTCCGAATGGCGATGTGTTCGTCGCTGATTCAATGGGTAGCAAAGTGTTTGTGCTGCGCGACGCTAACAAGGACGGAGTCGCTGAGGAGCGGTCGGTGTTTGCGGAAGGGTTGAAACAACCGTTCGGCATCGCGTTCTGGCACGACTATGTCTACATAGGCAACACCGATGCGGTCATACGCTACGCCTACAAGCCGGGGCAGTTAAAAGCGGAAGGAGCTCCGGAAAAGCTTGCCGACCTGCCCGGTCTCGGCTACCGCGAACACTGGACGCGAAACATTCTCTTTAGTCCTGACGGCAAGAAGATGTACGTGACGGTCGGCTCGGAAACAAACGTGAGTGTGGAAGAGAATTCGATGCGCGCGACCATCACCGAGTTTAATCCCGATGGCACCGGCAAACGCACGTACGCCAGCGGCACGCGCAATCCGATTGGCTTGGCGTGGTTACCAGGAACAAAAACAATGTGGGCCGCGGTGCAGGAACGCGATCTGCTCGGCGACAACCTGGTGCCTGACTACGTTACGGAAATCAAAGACGGTGGCTTTTATGGCTGGCCTTTCGGTTACCTGGGGGTGGAAGATCCGCGCCGCAAAGGTGAGCGTCCTGACCTGGTGCAAAAGATCATCACGCCGAATGTTTTGATCCAGGCACACTCCGCTGTGCTGGGAATGGTCTTCTATCAAGGCCGCATGTTTCCCAGCGAGTACCGTGGCGATGCCTTCGTGGCCTTGCACGGATCCTGGAACCGGCGTGAACGCACCGGTTACAAGATCATTCGCATTCGCTTCAAAAACGGAAAACCCGTGGGCGGCTACGACGACTTTCTTACGGGCTGGATGCTGGATCCGAATCGCCGTGAGGTGTGGGGCCGGCCAGTTGGTTTGCTGGTGCTGCCCGATGGTTCAATGCTTATTGCCGACGACGGTGCTAACAAGATCTGGCGCGTGTCCTACCGCGGCAAGTGAAATATCTCCTTACCATAGTACTGCTGGCTAGCAACGCGACTGCTGCAGTTTCGCGAGACACTGTGCACATCGCAGGTGTGGTCGTGGACCAGAACGGCGCACCAGTCGCTGCGGCCCAGGTCTCTTTGAAACGCGGGACCCAGGTGATTGCGGCCACGAGCACTGATACGAAAGGTGAGTTTAAGTTCGAGGCCACCGAGTCAGAGAGCCTTGTGCTGATGGTTGACTCAAAGGGCTTCGCGTCGTCTGAGCTGCAATTGGATGCGCGGTCACCAGCAAGCCTGCGTATCGTTTTGCAGCCGCCTGCGCTCACCGCTCAAGTCACTGTTAGCGCGACGCGCACGGAAACACGTCTCAGCGACAGTGCCGCCAGTGTGGTGCTGTTGAACGCTGCCGATCTTCACAGCACTGCGGCAGTTACTTTGGACGACGACCTGCGCCAGGTGGCCGGCTTCAGTTTGTTTCGCCGCAGTGGTAGTCGCACTGCGAATCCCACCTCCCAGGGCGTTTCGTTGCGCGGCCTGGGTGCGAGTGGCGCCAGTCGGGCGATTGTGCTGGCCGATGGGGTCCCGCTCAATGATCCGTTCGGTGGTTGGGTCTACTGGGATCGAGTGCCGCGTGAGTCTATTAGCCAGGTTGAAGTGCTGCTGGGGTCGGCGTCGCATCTTTATGGTAGTGGGGCGCTCGGCGGCATGATCGATATCGCTACCAGGAAGCCGGAAACGAACACGCTATCGTTAAGTGCTTCGTACGGCAATGAAGACACCGGGAACGCGTCGCTGTTTGTTTCCGGGGTGAAGCATGGTTGGGCCGGCAGTCTGGCGGCGGAAACCTTCAACACAGACGGTTATGTGTTGGTGCCTGTGAGTCAGCGCGGCTTAATTGATACTGCTGCTGGTTCGCGAAGTTCGGTCATCACGCCAAGGTTGGAAAGATCCTTCGGCGAGCAAGGACGAGTGTATGCGCGCGCTACGTTCTTTGGTGAAGCGCGCGAGAATGGCACGCCGCTGCAAACCAATCGCACGCACCTGCGCCAGTTTGCGCTGGGTGGTGAAACGCAGAGCGAAACAGCCGGGCATTTCTCCGCTTTGATTTATGGCGGCACGCAGTTGCTCGATCAGAACTTCACGGCTGTCAGCGCCGATCGAAATAGCGAAACGATAACGCGACTGCAGCGTGTGCCGGCCCAGGTCATCGGAGTCTCCGGACAGTGGTCCCGCCCGCTGGGTCAACGGCAAACGCTGGTTGCCGGGGTGGAAACGGCAGAGGTGCAAGGTGCCAGCGATGAATTGGCCTTTGTCAGTGGTAGGGCCACTTCCTATGTTGACGCGGGTGGCCGGCAGCGAACCACAGGGGTTTACTTTGAAGATTTGCTGCGGGTCACGTCGCGCTTTTCGTTAAACCTGGGCGCTCGTTGGGACCACTGGCGCAACTTTTCCGCCTTCTCCGCAACGCGTCCGGTGACGGCGAGAAACCCGACGAGCGTGGTTTCTTTTCCCGGACGTTCGGAGAGTGCTTTCAGCCCGCACCTGGCGGCCACCTACCAACTGAATTCACATTTACAACTGGTCGCCTCGCTGGGTCGCGCCTTTCGGTCGCCTACTTTGAATGAATTGTATCGCTCCTTTCGGGTTGGCAATGTTCTGACGTTAGCCAATGAGAATCTCAAAGCAGAGCGTCTCACCGGCGGTGAAGCTGGGGCGCGAGTTGGTTTAGCAAACGACAAGCTATTGCTGCGCGGCACTTTCTTCTGGAACGACATCACCCGGCCGGTGGCGAATGTGACCTTGCTGACCACTCCGGCTTTGATCACGCGGCAGCGGCAGAATCTTGGGCGCACGCGTTCGCGCGGAGTGGAACTGCAGGCGGAAGCAGCAGTCAATCGCTACTGGTCCATTTCTGCCGGCTACTTGTATGCAGCCGCCAGGGTGGTTGAGTTTCCCGCCAATCGGGCGCTTGAAGGCTTGTTGATTCCGCAGGTGCCGCCGCACCAATTCACTTTCCAGGCGCGCTATAACAATCCGTCGCTGCTGACAGTGGCTTTCCAGGGGCGAGCGTCGAGTCACCAGTTTGACGACGATCAAAATCTATTTTCACTCGATCCTTACTTCACGCTTGACCTGTTCGCTTCGCGTCGCCTGGGCCGGCGACTAGAGCTCTTCGGCGCAATTGAGAATCTTTTCAATCAGCGCTACCAGGTAGGCAAGACGCCGCTGGTCACGCTGGGTCCCCCGATCCTCATCCGCGCCGGCTTTCGCTGGCAATTGGGAAGTAAGTAAGTCGATTCATCCCGCATGAATATTTCCCTGCAAAGCAGCACTGATCTCCAGGAGCTCTCCTGACTCCGCTGCTTGCGCCTCAAGGCCAGTCCTACTGGGCGAAGCCGCCGTGAGGCGCAAGTCAAAGCGAAGGCCGCCGGGGTGAGGTACCCAAATCCTCGTCCGGTTGATCTTGCCCCCTCTCTCAACCGGAGTCGGAATAACGCCACACGAAAGTTGCCAATCTTCTTGCCATTCACCAAGGTTCCTCATAGAATCCCGAGGCTTGGTTAAGGCAGGCGGCGTTTGACGACGCCGCGGAATATACTCACACATCGCCCTGAAATCCTTAGAACGTTCTCAATAATTTATTAACCGTTCTCAAGGTACTTATGCCTCATAGTCAGGATACTTGCTACGAGTTTGGCACGTTTCGTCTGGACGTAAATCAACGGGTCTTGACGCGTGCGGGGGAGCCTATCTCCCTGACTCCCAAAGCCACCGATATTCTGCTGCTTTTGTTGGACAACGCGGGCCAGCTCGTCGATAAGGAAGAGTTGATTCGGGAGGTCTGGCCCGACTCGTTCGTCGAGGAGCAGAACCTGACGCAGAACATCTTTGTGCTGCGGCGAGCGCTCGGCGATGGGGTTGGGGCAACGAAGTACATCGAGACAGTCCCGCGCCGCGGCTACCGCTTCGTCGCCCCGGTTAAGAAGATTTCTGGCGGCCAGGCTGCGGCCACATCGGTTTCTTCCTCCGAGACGGAAGTAGCCTTGCCTCCCATCCTAGCCGTGCTGCCGTTCATCAATGCGACGGGTGATCCGAAACTGGAGTATCTGGCTGAAGGCATAACGGAGAACATCATCAACAACCTCTCGCGCATTTCGAAGCTACGGGTTATTTCTCGCAGTGCGGTCTTTCGTTACAGAGGACGAGAAGTTGATCCGCTACTCATCGGGCAGGGGCTGGGAGTGGATGTGGTGCTGAGTGGAAACATGTATCCGCGTGTGACGGGTTTCACTATCCGGGCGGAGTTGGTGGACGTGAAGCACAACTGGCAGTTGTGGGGAGAGAATTTTGAATGCGAGATGAGTCAGATACTGGAGATCCAGGATGAGCTCACGCGGCAGATATCGGCAGCCCTGCGGTTGAGGCTGACGGGTGAAGAAGAAAAGCAGTTAACGACACGGCACACGGAAAACTCGAAAGCGTATCAAGCGTATCTGGAAGGTCGGTACCACTGGAGCAAGTACACGAAGGAAGGGATTGAGAAGGCGATAGTGCACTTTCGTGAAGCGATTGATCTCGATCCTAAGTACGCCCTAGCTTACTCGGGCATCATCGATTGTTACTTACGATTGGCTACTAATTATCTTCCGCCTGAGGGTGACGCATCAGTTGCAAAGACTTCAATATGCGACTTGGGTAGGGAGAGTACCTTGGAGATCGAGAATTCTGAAGCCAAGGTGAAGTTACGTCGCGAATGGGACTGGAGAGGGGCTTCAATAGAATTGCGTCGCGCCAACGACTTGAAAACCGACTACCCTGCTGCACATCAATGGTACGCGGCGTACGTTTTTGCTAAAGGAATCTACCAACAGTCGCGCAAGAATCAGACCTCCGAAGGAGATCGACCGCTAGCGAACGCGCAGGACTTGGTCTCACTACAGAGACTTCCCAAGGAGATCCCTTCGATCGCTCTAACCACTACTGAGCAAATACAAATCTATTGCGCCATCGCGCGAGAGCAAATTGCTGTTGGGAACTGCGATGGT
>DATFRK010000572.1:0-4716 GCA_035263325.1 Pyrinomonadaceae bacterium
CGACGAGCAACCAAGGTCGATCCACTGGTGGCGCTGAGATATGAGTGAGGTCATTTTTGATTGGCGTCGGAGGCAAGCTGAGCGAAGCAATAGGGTGATCCTGAGGACCGACTAAAGGAAAAATCAAAAAGCAAAAATCAAAAATGTTTTTAAGAGATCTTAACTACGCAATTCGCAACTTGCTCAGGCGGCCGGGCTTCACTGCCGTCGCTCTAATTGTCCTGGCCCTGGGTATTGGCGCTAACTCCGCAATCTTTAGTGTGGTTAACGCCGTGCTGCTTAAACGGCTTCCCTACCGTGATGTAGATCAACTTGTGATGATCTGGGAACGGCTGAAGCAGGTGGACCAGGTGGAGCTTTCAGCTGACGACTACCAGGCTTATCTCGAACGAAATCACTCATTCACTCAGATTGCGGCGTCGGAAAGGAAAAACTTCAACCTGACGGGCAACGGTGATCCGGTACGACTCGAAGGTCAACGAGCCACCGCAAATTTATTTGAAACACTACAGGTTGCTCCACTACTAGGACGCACTTTTACGGCGGAGGAAGACAGAACCAACGCTCGCGTGGCGCTGTTAAGTTACCAGCTCTGGCAAAACCGCTTCAGTGGTGACGCGCAAATTGTCGGGCGCGACGTTGCTCTTGATGGTCTGAACTACACGGTGATCGGTGTTCTCCCGGCCAATTTTGAATATCCGGCGCCAATCAATAACAACAAAGCCGGCGAAATCTGGACACCGCGCTCGTTGATCACTGAACGCCAACGAGGTTCACACAACCTGCTTGTCATCGGTCGCCTCAAGCCTGAAGTGAGTTGGGCCCAGGCTCGCTCTGAATTCGAAATAATTACACATCAACGCACCCAGGAGGCCGCGAAAGCTGAAGACTCACATCTGGTTAATTTGATCCCCTTGCCGGCACAGGTTGGTCGTCAGCAGCGCACCGCCCTTTATGTTTTGCTCGGCGCCGTTGGTCTGGTGCTGTTGATTGCGTGTGCGAATGTCGCAAATCTGCTGCTCGCATTCGCCGCTAGCCGGCGGAAAGAGATTGCCTTGCGACTTGCGCTTGGCGCAAAGCGCAGCCACATAGTGCGGCAGCTATTAACCGAAAGTTTGTTGCTTGCGCTTGGCGGTGGCGCTATTGGCTTGCTGCTGGCTGTTTGGCTCAGCGAGGGAATTAGCCGGCTCGCCGCCGGACAAATTCCCCGCGCTGAACTGATCGCCGTTGATGCGAGTGTCCTGGGTTTTACAACGCTCGTGTCTATTGCTACGGGGTTGGTTTTCGGACTAGCTCCGGCATTACACGCGTCGCGAGTCGACCTTACTACCGCACTGAAAGAAACAACGCGCGGCGCTGGTGGCCGGCACCAGCATCGCGTGCGAAGCACGCTCGTCATCGCGGAAGTTGCGCTCTCGTTGTTGTTGCTGTCGGGTGCGGGCTTGCTGATTAAGAGCTTCTGGCAATTGCAGCAGGTCGATCCGGGGTTTGCTACTAACAACTTACTCAGTCTGGAAGTTACTTTGCCCGAAGCGAGGTATTCCGAAGCATCTCGCCGCGGTGCCTTTTTCGCCCAGGCCCTGGAAAAAATTTCGGCCTTGCCAGGCGTGTCGGCCGCTGAACTCATCTCGAGTCCGCCACTCTCCGGTCGCCGCAATATTGATGTGTTTCCGATCGAGGGACATCCCGAACCAAAAGGCCTCTCCGACGCTCCCCTCGCTGATTTTCGCGTTATCAGCCCAGGCTATTTCCAAGCAATGGCGATCCCGCTGTTAGAGGGACGCGCATTTACCTCGGCAGATGAACAGGGTAGTAACAGGGTAACAATAATTAGCCAGTCGTTTGCGACCCAGTATGCGAGGGGCGAAAACTTGTTGGGCCGTCGCATAAGCGTAGACGACGACTGGTTCACTGTGATTGGGATGGTGAAGGACATACACCAGTCGGGCCTTGACGAAGAGGCGGCGCCGCACGTGTACGTCTCCTACAAACAGTTAGTCCCGCTGCGCACTGGATTGTTGGTGCGCGGCACCGTCGATCCACTGTCACTCGTAGCGGGTATTCGGGCGCAAATTCAAGCGGTCGATCCGGATCAACCAATCTACAACGTGAACACCATGAGCGCGCTGATGTCGCAGAAGGTAGCGCCACGGCGCCTGAATTTTGTGTTGCTCGGTGGTTTTGCCGGTCTGGCATTGTTGCTTGCTGCAGTAGGTCTCTACGGCCTGATGGCAAATCTGGTGGCGCAACGTACGGGTGAGATCGGTTTGCGCATGGCGTTGGGGGCGCAGCGAGCGGATGTTTTGAAACTTGTGCTCGGTCGCGGACTGAGGCTGGCAACGTGGGGTTCATTCATCGGCCTAGTCGCCTCGTTTGCGTTGTTACGTTTGTTGTCAACGTTACTGATCGGTGTGAGTGCGACGGACCCGCTTACGTTTGGTTTCGTCGTACTGCTCTTGATGGTTGTAGCACTGGTGGCTTGCTTAATTCCGGCCAGGCGCGCCACGAGAGTGGATCCGTTAGTGGCTTTGAAAGAGGAGTGAGGGGGTTGGCCTCATGGAAATTCTGTTGAGAGACATTCGTTACGGGCTGCGCGGCTTACTGAAGCATCCCGGGTTCACAGCGATAGTGGTCCTGACTCTGGCGCTGGGAATCGGCGCCAGCACCGCCATCTTCAGCGTCGTAAACAGTGTAGTGCTAAGACGTTTGCCTTATCGCCAGCCCGACCGCATCGTCGCGATCCAGGAACTCAATGCCGAAGGTCAACGCGTTCAGGTAACGGCGGCGAACTTCTACGATTGGCGGCAACAAAACACGGTCTTCGAACAACTCGCCGCGATCAAAACCACCACCGCGAATCTGGCTCTGACTGATCAAGCCGAACGCCTTGACGTCGCGCAAACTAATGCCAACTTCTTTGCTGTCTTTGGCATTGAGGCCGAACAAGGTCGTTTGTTTATTCCCGCCGATGAACAGGCGGGCCATGCACCGGTTGTCGTTCTTAGCCACGCACTTTGGGAACGCCGCTTTGGTGGAAGCAAAGCTGTAGTCGGAACTTCTGTCACACTCGACGGTAAGAACTTCACAGTCATAGGAGTTGCGCCGGTAGGGTTTCAGTATCCGGACAAAACCGAATTGTGGCTGCCACCTTTGCGCTTGGTGCCGGAACTGAATGAGCGTTACGACGTAACGCAACAGCGCGGCATGGGCTACCTGAGTGCCGTTGCCTTGCTCAAACCCGGGGTCTCGTTACCGCAAGCAGCCGGTGAGATGGAAACCATCACTACGCGCCTGCGTCAACAGTATCCTGATACGAACAACCGGCGCTTCAATCGAGTAGTTTCGCTGCAGGAACATCTGGTTGGTGACACCAACCGACTGTTGTGGCTGTTGTTTGGGGCAGTCACGTTTGTCCTGCTGATTGCCTGCGCGAACGTTGCCAACTTGTTGCTTGCAAGTGCCGCTTCACGTCACAAGGAGATGGCCATTCGCGCTGCGCTAGGAGCTTCCCGTCTCCGGGTGATGCGACAGTTGTTTACCGAGAGCACCCTGCTTGCTCTCGTTGGCGGCGGGGTTGGTTTGTTGTTGTCGGTTTGGGGGCTGGCGCTGATCAAGAAGGTGTTGCCTTTAGATTTTCCGCGGGTACAGGAGATCCAGATGGACTGGCGCGTGCTCGGTTTTACCCTGGTAGCGTCAGTTTTGACTGGACTGCTCTTCGGTCTGGTTCCCGCTCTGCAAATCTCCGGGCACGATGTTCAGGAGTCGATCAGAGAGAGTGGTCGCGGCACGACAGGCAGTATGCGGCGTAGTCGTTTTCGCCAGGGGTTGATTATTTCCGAGGTAGCCCTTTCCGTCGTGTTGCTCGCCGGGGCCGGCCTGCTGTTTCGTAGTTTTATGCAATTGCAGTCGGTGCAGACGGGATTTGTTGCCGAGCAAGTGTTGACTGCGCGCCTGTCTCCATCCGGCAGCAACTTCCGCGAAGATCCCGACTATTTTTCGTTCTACCAACGAGTGATACAGAAGGTCGCTAACTTGCCTGGTGTGCAGGCGGTGGGCGCTATCAACACCCTGCCCCTCAGCAAAGGGCCTACTGTTGGCTTCGCGATTGAGGGACGTCCACCACTGACGCCGGATAAATGGCCCGGCGCGAATTATCGCAGTGTCAGTCCCGATTATTTCCGGGCCATGAGTGTACCCATGTTGCACGGCCGTCCCTTCACCGAACGTGACAAAGATACTGCTCCGCTCGTGATGATCGTTAACCAGGCGCTGGCTGAGCACGACTTTCCCGGCGAGAATCCGGTAGGTAAGCGCATCAATTTCGGTGGTCCCCCCAACGAACCGATTCAATGGTTCGAGATAATCGGTGTAGTGGCTAATGTGCGCAGTCTCGAACTGCGCGAAGAACCCGCACCCGAACTTTACTTTTCTTCATTGCAGAACGTGTTTGCCGGAATGTCGCTGGTAGTCCGTTCGAACGTAGATCCTGGCGTGGTGAGCAGTGGCATCAGGCAGGCGGTAAACGAAGTGGATAAGTCGGTCCCAGTGTCGAATGTGGAAACGATGGACCACATTGTCACCCAGTCTGTCACGCAACCGCGCTTCAATCTTTTTCTGCTCGGGCTTTTTAGCGTAATTGCGCTGCTGTTGTCGGCAGCAGGCATCTATGGCGTCACGGCGTACATGGTGACACAACGCACGCATGAACTTGGCATT
>DATFRK010000573.1:0-6486 GCA_035263325.1 Pyrinomonadaceae bacterium
TGTTCAATTGTCGCTCACGCACGCGCTCAGCCTTTGCTGCACCGTTCAAAAACCCGTTCATTTGGATAGCCACTGTGATCGTGATCTCGCTGCAGCTCTTGGCTATCTATTTTTCGCCTCTTGCCAGGGTGCTGGATACGGTGGAGCCCTTGGCCGTCGACTGGATAGTCATCGCTGTTTGTACAGTCGCTCCAATATTGATTGTCGAAATCACCAAAGCATTTGCCCGTCGTCAGAAAAAAGCCGCCCCTTTGGCCTCCAGCGTTTGAGCCTCAGCCAGCCATTTTTTTAAAAGCTGCGGGAAAATTCCGGTTCTTTGCGAAATACCGCGCAATTCTGGGCTTTTCCATCGCTGTCAGGAGTATAATTTCGGCAAAATTCAGCACCCATCAACTGGTACAGAGTGTGCAGTCTTTAAAACCGGCGCGACTCGCAGCAAGGTCGCGAAGTCATGGAGGTGAACATGAAAATTCTAATGGCGGTTGATGGTTCGCCATGTAGCGATCAGGCGGTGGAGGAAGTTAGTAACAGACCATGGCCGGATGGTTCGCAGATCAAAGTCTTAAATGCATTTGAACTGCCTCTTCCCATTACGCCCGAGGGTTGGGCTTTGTCGCCAAACTACTTTGAGGAATTGGACCTAGGCATGCGCAGACGTGCAAAGGCCATTACGGAACGCGCGAGCCGAACACTCAGGGCGAAACTCAGTCCGACTATTACAGTTGATTCGGTTTTTGTACCCGGCTCGCCGCGCGCGGTCATCCTTGATAAAGCCAAAGAGTGGGGTGCTGACTTAATCGTTGTCGGCTCGCATGGCTACCGTGCCTGGGAACGGTTTCTGTTAGGGTCCGTGTCCCAGTCAGTGGTTTCCCATGCGCAGTGTTCTGTCGAAGTAATACGCTGTCCCAATGCCAAGGTGACGGTAAATAGACCAACCACGATTGCGAAAGAAGAGGTCCGATAGCCGTGGCCAGAGTATTGATTCTTGGCGGTGGTTTTGCGGGAGTGGTGGCGGCAGAACGCCTGTCGAAGGAGTTGGGAAACCAGCACGAGATCACTCTCGTCTCACGCAGCCGGCAATTTGTGTTCTACCCGGCGCTGGTCAGGTTAGCCTTTGGCAAGTGTGAGCGGGAGGATGTGTCGTTCGACTTACGTCACTCGATGCTGAACCGGCGGGTGAATTTCATCGAAGCGGAAGTCGCACGCATCAATCCAGCTGAGCGAAAAGTGATCATTGCCCATGGCGAAGTCGAAGGACAACTTCCTTACGACTATCTAGTTTTTGCCCTGGGTCGGAGGTTGGCCACCGAACGAGTTACAGGTTTCTTCGAACACGCTCATCACTTGCTCAACCCAGACAAAGCACAGCAGTTCGGCAAAGCACTCGCGGCGTTTCATCGGGGACGCGCAATCATCGGCGAATGTCCCGGAGCACGTTTGCCGGTTCCGGTCTATGAAACTGCCTTTGCCTTGTCTCGACTGCTGCAAGAGCGCGGTGAACGAGATCAGGCAAAAATAACGATCGTCGGTCCCTACCCCGGCTCGCTACAGCTTGATGGCTCAGAAGCACACCTAACTCTTCACGAGGCGCTGGCCGCTCACGGAATTGAGTTTGTCCCAGACTTTCCGATCAACAGAGTTGCTCCTGGCGTCGCAATGGCCACTAACGGAAACAGTCTCAACTTCAACCTGGTGATGTTGGTGCCTCCATTCCAGGGGGCTTCAGCAGCCGCTTATCTCGGAATTACAAATGAGGAGTCGTACATCAACGTCAACGCAACAATGCGCGTCGTTGGCGTCGAACGAATGTACGCCGTTGGTGACTGTGTCAATTTTAGCGGACCCAAGCTGGGCCATATGGCTGTCAGGCAAGCCGAAGTCGCCGCCACGAACCTGGTCGACGAAATCGAAGGGCGTGAGCCGAGTGCTCAATACGTTCATGAAATGCGCCTGGTTATCGACGAGGGTGGGGGCGACAGTCTCTACCTGCGCAAAGAGCTGTGGGTGGATGAGCCGGCGACCGTAAGACAAGGACGGTTCTGGAGTTGGGCCAAACTGGTGCAAGAGAAATATTGGCAGGCCACTCATTCCTAGCTGGTCCAGACGACGACTGTGTGAGCAAGGCGGTGAAATTGTGACACAAGGAATGAGAGTTCTTATTGGCTACGACGGTTCAGATTGTGCCGAAGCCGCGCTAGACGACCTACAACGAGCGGGACTGCCAAAATCGGCTGAGGCTTTGGTGGTATCGGTAACTGAATTAGCGTTTCCCTTTCCCCCACCTTCAACCCACGAAATTGTTGAGCTGGCTCGCGAGATCCATGTTCCAGCTGACCTCTCGCGAGCGTACGCCACTGCTTCGTCTGCTTCGCAAGAGGCGCAAACCCTGGCGGAACGGGCGGCAACACGATTGAGAGCTAGCTTTCCGAGTTGGACCATCAACGCGGAAGGAGCGGTTGGCTCACCAGCATCGGAGTTGATCAAGCGAAGTGACGAATTTACACCCGATCTGATCATCGTCGGGTCACACGGACGCTCAAAATTGGAATCCCTGGTCCTCGGCAGCGTTTCTCAGAGAGTCCTGTCTGAGACTAACTGGTCCGTTCGCGTCGCCCGGGGACGAGTTGAAGAGCCTGACACTCCGGTCCGCATAGTTGTTGGGGTTGACAGTTCGCCAGCCAGTAAGGCCGCCGTCCATGAAGTCGCCTCCCGGCTATGGCCCCAAAAAAGTGAAGTGCGACTAATCACCGCTGCCGATAGGCTTACTCCTACATTTTTGGGCGGGATCATCCCGCCGGTAGGAAAGATAATCGACGAGATCAATCAAACGGAAGACCTCTGGTTAGAGGAGGAATTGGAGCAGTTGTCTCGTCAATTCGAGCAGACTGAATTGACAATCTCGACGGAAATTGTTGCAGGCAATCCTAAACGGGAGTTGATAAACGCCGCTGAGAGATGGGCCGCAGACTGTATTTTCGTCGGCTCGGGCAACTTCAGTAATCGCCTCGAGCGTTTTGTGTTAGGCAGTGTTTCCCAGGCGGTTGCTTCACGCGCACGTTGTTCTGTTGAGGTGGTACGACCTCGCCAACCTGGCCACAACTAGGGCGGGCGCTGGTCAAAATCGGTGCGTGAGCTCAAAGTTGCCATCAAACCGTAAAAAAGTACGATCGACCTGTGGTGCACGGCGGTAGAACAGAAAGATGAAAATCCTTATTGGCTACGATGGTTCTGAGTGTGCGGCAGCAGCGCTCGAGGACTTAAAAAATGCGGGCCTCCCCAAGGCCACCGAGGCATTGGTGATTTCAGTAGCCGATGTCTTTTTGCCGCCACCTATCGATGAAGAAGTTGATAACGCTTTTCCCTTGCAGGTACCGACAGCGGTGAGGCTGGCCCACGAACGTGCCGCGCGTGAACTTAAGGAAGCCGATTCGCTAGCCGAGCAAGCCAGCAAACGACTCAAAGCAATTTTTCCCGAGTGGCGCATCGATCACGGCGCCATGGCTGAATCGCCCGCCTGGGCATTGATATGGCGAGCCAGCGAGTGGAAGGCTGATCTCGTAGTAGTCGGCGCAGAGGGCCACTCGCTTCTGGGTGGCCGGTTAATCCTCGGCAGCGTCTCCCAAAGAGTCGCCCACGAATCAACCTGCTCCGTTCGGATCGCGCGTGGTGGACAACGAGACAGCAAGTTGCCGCTCAAACTTGTGATTGGAGTTGACGGTTCCGTGGACTCTGCTACCGCAGTATCTGCAGTGTGTCAACGTGAGTGGCCGAAGGGAACGCAAGCGCATTTGGTGGTTGCGGTCGACACGGTAATCGCGGTTGCTCCAGATCCCACGACACCATCCGTAAGGAAGTGGATGGAAGTTGGGCCAGCTGAGCAGTGGGATCAGCTGCGGCAAGTCTTTGCGCCGTTGACGGCAAAGCTGAGCGCTGCCGGACTCAGTGCCGACGTTATCGTCAGGAAGGGCAACCCTAAAGATGAACTCGTCGACGAGGCTAAGAGTTGGGGCGCCGACTGTATTTTCGTGGGGGCACACGGGCTGAGAGGAGTGGAGCGGTTGCTTCTCGGCAGCGTCTCATCAGCCGTTTCCGCGCGCGCCCATTGTTCGGTCGAAATAGTTAGGTCCAAAACTACTCGTTCACCAACTTGACTATGAAAGGCTGGACTCTACGCGCACCTGGTCCCGTCGACGGCCATCCTCTTGAACTTACCGAGCTACCTGTGCCGGTTTCGGGCGCCGATGAAGTTTTAGTGCGCGTCTCCGCCTGTGGCATCTGCCGCACCGATCTTCACGTCGTTGAGGGCGAGTTGGAAGTACGTCGACCGCGCGTAATTCCGGGTCATCAAATCGTGGGCCGGGTCGCGGCACTGGGCCAGGAGGTGAAAGGACTCGACCTGGACCAGCGAGTCGGCATCGCCTGGCTGCACCGAACGTGCGGGGTCTGTCCGTTTTGCACCTCAGGTCGGGAGAACCTTTGTGAGGCGCCGCAGTTTACCGGCTGGACGGTCAATGGTGGCTTCGCGGAAATGGTGGTAGCCCCAGCCAAGTTTGTTTATTCCCTGCCCCATGGGTTTGATGATATTCAAGCCGCACCACTTCTCTGCGCCGGGATAATTGGCTACCGCGCCTTACGCCTAACTCGACTCGATGAACGCCAAGCTGGATGGACCGGTGCGCGTTTGGGTATTTATGGCTTTGGCGCCGCCGGTCACGTTTGCATTCAATTGGCACGCGCTCGTGGCGCCGATGTGTATGTCGCGACGCGAGATCGCGAACGACATCAAGCGTTGGCGCTGGAACTCGGAGCGACCTGGGTAGGTGATGCTTTTGCGACACCTCCCGTGAAACTTGATGCGGCGATCATTTTCGCGCCCGCAGGTGAACTTGTGCCGGTTGCGCTTCGCGCTCTCGACAAAGGCGGGACGCTGGTCCTGGGGGGAATTCATATGAGTGATATCCCCTCGTTTCCATACTCATTGATCTACGGTGAACGCAGCGTGAGTAGCGTGGCCAATAACACACGCGACGATGGTCGAGAGTTCTTAGCTGAAACGGCGCGGATCCCTGTCCATACGCACGTGCACACCTTCCCCTTCACTGCTGCGAACGAAGCGCTCATCGCCCTCAAACATGACGCGATTCGGGGCGCCGCTGTGCTGCTGATAGAGAACCTGGAGCGGTAGCTTGGGTTGCTGCGGTCAGCTCTGGTGAGATCTGAAATTGTGTATTTGAGATGTCAAGAATGCCTGCCTCAAAAGTCAGATCTAGCTCGAGTCAGTTGTCTTTGGTTCGTATGTGATTCGTGTGAGTTCGTGGATCGTACTTGTTAGGAACGATCCACCAACTCACACGAAAAGGCACGAACCTCGTTATCACCATTGTCGACTTTAGGGGCAAGGCTCCGTCAGGAGCTGACCCCGGGGCCCCCAAGCTACCGCTTAGGGTTCTCTATTGACAACGATGTACGCGGCAGCCGCCAGGAAGCACAGCATTCCCAGGGGTCCTGTCGGAGGCACGTGACTGGCGCCAAAAAGTACCGCGCACAATACCAGCAGCGTGGTGGGTATCCGTGGTTTGGCCACGAGAAAGGTCGCCCCTGCCATACCCAGGAGGATCAGCCACCACGAAAGCGGAATTGACATGTTGCTGGCAGTAGGAAACAGGTGCGTTTGCGCCCAGCCGTCGACGATAAAGAAACCGATCGCCAGCAGAATCATCAGACGACGGCGTTCTACCTGGGTGAAGGCCACCGCTGCCGCGAGCATCGCGATCGTCCAGGCGATTGAACCCAATGCCGCAACACCATTCAGCGTCCCACTGGTCCAGTAGGAATCAATTAATGGCCCAACCGCAGTCAGATCACTTGTTGGTAGGCGTTCTGCATTACGGACCAGGATCCCGGTGCCAATTCCTGCTAGCGCATCAAACGCTGTGTAGAAGGGAATAAATATGGCCAGCGCGACTCGCGCTACTACAGACGCCAGGTTGTGAACATCTTTGACGAATAAATATGCGGCCAACCCAAGTAGGGGAAACAGGACCAGGTTTACGAGATGCAGTGGTAGCCACCAGGAAATGTGATGAATCAACCCCGAGTAGACAGGTGGGCCAAACATCGGGTGAGTGAGATTCACCAGCCCGACCAGCAGCGGAGCAGCAAATATCAGGAGTTGCTGAAGTCGTTTCGCCATCACGAGAGTGGCTAAGCGGAGGAGAGTATAGCCAGATCTCAGAGTGGCTCGCCACTCGCTTTATGGCAACTTCAAGTTCCAGGAGTCCAACAAGCCAGATCGCATCAAACCTGTCCAGCCCTCACCATCGTCCACCACCGTTCGCTTGGTTGCAGTAATGAAATCAGGATCGCCACACGGCACCACTGGTGGTGGAGTTGGCAGTGGCAGGTCTGGGAGCGAAAAGTTCGGATGCCTGAAGTTGAGCGCGTGGGCGAGATTCGTAACGTCGCGCGACGCGTCTCGCGGGGTCA
>DATFRK010000574.1:0-11246 GCA_035263325.1 Pyrinomonadaceae bacterium
GAAGTATGTACGTGTATTTGATCTTAACGTCAGTTGCTATAGGAGCAAGCATACCGGCGAGGTCTTTAGCCTTGGTCGCTTTATCCAGCGAGTTCAGGATAGCGCGGACTTTTTCTTCGGTGATCGCAGTTTGTGTTTGCCCGTACGCATTGGCTGTGAACAGTAGAGCGCAAGCCAAACACGTGGCCAGCGAGAGCGGCAGTCGTAGCTTCACTTTGTTTCCCTTTTCCAGCGACGAAGTTTGCGGAAGTTAAAACGAGAGGATGGGGTAAGAGTTGGCAGCTACAAGGTGCGTGTAGCTATAGAAAAAGTAACACAGTGAAACGCGGCACGACAATAGTCATTTCTTTGCCGATTGCCAATTTCCGAATGCCAATTTGCAAATGGTTGAGGGGGTTAGAGTTTTACTAAATTCGGAAATCGGCAAGCGCCTATTTCCTAGTACCCGATGGCCTGCCCGTCCTTGCGGGAGTCGGAGGCGCCCATCAAAGTCTTGCTTGCGGGGTCGATCATGATTGCCTGCCCGCCACCCATTGATGATCGCAAGATGCCTGGTGGCTTGCCGCGGACATGACCCATTGCCAGCAACCGGTCGATGACTGGCGCCGAGAGCTCGTCTTCCATGAGCACACTCTTGCCGCTAGTAAAACGAAACCGGGGCGCGTCGATGGCCTGTTGTAGTCCCATCTTCAAATCGATGAGGTTCGTCAGCACTTGCACATGCCCCTGCGGTTGGATTGCGCCGCCCATCACGCCAAACGAGAGCCAGAGTTGCCCGTCCTTGAACACCATCGCCGGGATGATGGTGTGAAACGGCCGCTTGCCTGGCTCGAGGTGGTTGGGATGTTTGGGATCAAGGGAGAAGGCACTGCCACGATTCTGAAAGACAATGCCGGTATCGCCGGCGACAATGCCCGACCCGAAAGCGTCGAACAGGCTATTGATAAATGAAACTGCATTGCCATCTTTGTCGACGACAGTGAAATAGGTGGTGTCGCTGCCGAGATTGATGTCTCCCGGTGGCGGTGAATCGAGGGCGTTGTTTGCGTCGATCAGCGCGCGACGCTTGGCAGCAAACTCCTTGGACAGCAACTCGGTGACGGGAACTTTGGCAAAAGTTGGGTCAGCTATGTAACGGTTGCGATCGGCGAAGGCGAGTTTTGTTGCTTCGATCAAGGTGTGATAGTAGCGATCAGGTTGCGCACTCAACGAAGCGAGATCAAAACCCTCAAGAATGTTTAGGGCGATCAGGGCGGTGATTCCCTGGCCGTTCGGGGGAATCTCGTACACGGTGTAGCCGCGATAATTCGTGGAGATAGGTTCGACCCAATCGGCCTTGGTCCCGGCCAGGTCTTCCATGGTTATGAAGCCGCCGTTCTTCTGAAAATAATCGACAATGGCTTTGCCGATCTCACCTTTGTAAAAACCTTCGCGGCCATCGCGCGCGAGTGCGCGCAGGGTACGGGCGAGATTGGGTTGACGAAAGATTTCTCCTGCTTTGGGAGCACGACCATCGACCAGGTAGTTAGCAGCGGCGGCCGGCGATCTCTTTAATTTTCTGACTTCGGCGTCCCAATCCTCCGCTGTTTTTTCCATCACGGGAAAGCCGTTCTCAGCGTAGTCAATCGCCGGAGCCAGTAAGTCAGGCAACTTCATCGTGCCGTATTTGTCGAGCAACGTTACCCAACCATCGAACGCGCCAGGCACTGTAATGCTCTCCAGGCCAAATTGGGGCATCTGCTTAACGTTCTTCTTTGCGAAATAGTCAAGCGTCAATGCTCGGGGCGCTCGCCCGCTGGCATTCAAGCCCTTCAGCTCTTTGGTCTTGGCCCAATAGACCAGGGCAAACATGTCACCACCAACCCCGGTCATCATCGGTTCAGTTACGTTCAATGTCGCGGCCATTGCGATCGCCGCGTCAACCGCATTGCCGCCGCGCTTCAGCACGTCGATACCCACCTGCGATGCCAGTGGTTGGCTGGTCGCAACCATTCCATGCTGCGCCCGCACCACCGAACGCCCGGGTTTCAGTTGGGAAAGAGAGGACTTGTTTTGGGCAAACGGTTGAATAGTTGTCGTAATCATGAGCAGGAGGGTAGTGATTCGGGAGATGCGTAAGTGTGTTTTATTCAACATGTCGCACTCTTAGAAGTATCGATTGAGTTTACTCCGTTCATCTGTCTGCATCTCCGCGTCTCTGCGATTTGAGTGCATTGGTAGCGCCCACTTTACCGCCGAGACGCGGAGATTACGCAGAGAGTTGAGCAGCTTTTGGGTATTGCACTTACATTCCGGGGTCGTAGTCTACCAGCATACTCCGCATTCGAGTCGCTATATCTTCGGGCAGCGGGCATGACTTGCGCGTTTGTGAGTCGACGTGCACACCCGTTAAGACAGTTACCGCCGACACCTCGCCGGTGACTTCGTTCTTCATCTCGTGAAAGAAGCGCACTACCTTTTCCCGGATCTCAAGCACGCCTGAGCTAACACTGATCACATCGCCGGCGCGCAACTCACGTTTGTAAGCGATATTCTGCTGCACGGCAAACATGCCACGATTCTGTTCCCGCAACCACGAGGAAGTGACACCAAACATGGCGAATAGGTTCCAAGTCGCTTCATCGAACTTTCCCACGTACCACATCACATTCATGTGGTTCATGTGGTCGCAGTGCCAGGGATAGACCATGCCGCGGTAGGTGATTGGAAGTTCCATGTTGCTTGCGACTTAACCTTTCAGTACTGAAATATCAACGCAGTCCAGCGCATGGCCCTCTCAACTTGCCAGCAAACAGGTGGCGGGAAGGACCAGGTTGCTACCGCTCGTGCTGCTGCGTGTTATTCCCCTCGACTGCGCCGAGCCTGTTGCCCCGCAGCTGTCGCCACAATCGTTCGCACATCACGCATTGCACGATGTCCGGACCATGTTCCCGGGCGTATTTCAGTCGATGCCCACATTTCGGGCAAATGGTCCCGGCAAAATTTAACTCCCAAAGGAAGTTGCGTTTTCCTAAAAGGCCATAGATCCAATCGAATCGCACTGGTCACCAATTATCCTCAGTCGAGCGTCTTATAGAACACCACGGTCGACACGAAAGTGCGATCCGTCCTCACGGCAAATTGCGGGATTACCCCAACTCGCTCGTAACCACAGGTGGGATAGAGTTTCTCGGCCTCGCTGCCCAACTCCGTGTCCAGCACCAGCAGTGTGCGACTTATTTTCTGCGCTTCTTCTTCCAGTGCTTTGAGAAGCGCCCGAGCAATCCCGCGCCTTCTGAAGCTGGTGTGGACCATGAGCTTTTGCACCTCGGCGCGGTGTTGACCGTTCTCTTTCATTGCCAGTTCGGCCTGTACTGTTCCGGCAATACGGCCATTTTCACGAGCCACTAACAGCACGCGGCTGCCTTCGCCTACTTCCGCAAGAATTTTCCGCCAGAACTTCTCAGCGTTGGCTGCGGTCAAAGGAGGCAGGAAGCCGAGTGAAGCGCCGTTATTTATTGCGTCCTGGAACACGCCCACTAGTTGGGGCAAGTCGGCTTCGCCGCTCTCTTGATCTAGCTTTTCAATGATGGCCATGCTCCGCTGATCTCTTTCTCAGGCGGTCTTCGTGCACCGCAACGTTCCAGAAGTAACTTAAGACGCCAGGCGCGTTGACTGGTAAGCGACCAGTTGCCAGCGCCCGTCGCGTTTGGCATAGACACCAGTAAACTTCAACGCGAAGCTCAGCGGTTGGCCGTTGTTGTTGATCTTGAGATTTGACTGGCCAGTTATGACGGCAGTGGATCCATAGACTCGCACCTTCGTGTCCGAAGGCTCGATAGACTCATACTTCAACTGGCCACTGCTAATCGAGGCCAGCAGCTCTGCTTTCGTGTCAGTCTTGCCGGAGGAGTGGGTATATGACAACTCCTCGGCTAACAATGCGTCTAGCTGCTTGGCGTCCGCCTGAAGCAGCGCTGCGACCCGCGCTTGTTCAACAGTTAATACTTGTTGCTCCGTTGTTCTTTGCGCATGGGTGGACCAGGCAGTTGAAAGCAGGAAGAGTGGCAGAACGATAAAGCGGACCGGTTGTCTCATCGTAGTTCTCTTGAGGTCAGGTGATGTTTTAACGATCGAGGATTTTAGAACGTCCGTCTGCGCGCTGACCAGTGGAAAGGGAACGCCTCATGAATTGGGTTCACGATCGCTTGGCGAGTTCTTTTCTTCGCGATAGGATTTGTCGCATGAACTCTGCCATCGATACTTACCGCGACTTGCATAAGTCAGGCTGCTTTGTATTGCCAAACCCCTGGGACATTGGCAGCGCGGTCTATCTACAAAAAATTGGATTCAAAGCGCTCGCTACCACATCAGCGGGGTTTGCGTTTTCTCGCGCCTTACCAGACAGCGTCTCGGCCATTCCCGTTGAGTTAATGCTTGACCATGTGCGCGAGATTGCGGCTGCGACCACGTTACCGGTGAACGCCGACTTTCAGAATTGTTATGCGGACCAGCCAGAAGGCGTGGCGCGCAATGTCACCCGTTGCGTTGAGACGGGAGTCGCGGGCCTATCGATAGAGGACGCAACGGGCGATGCCAGGACGCCGCTCTACGACGAGCAACTCGCGCTTGAGCGCGTACGCGCCGCCCGCGCCGCAATTGATGCGTCAGGTATCGGAGTAGTGCTTACGGCTCGCTCTGAAGCAGCGTTGGTTCAATATCCCAATGCGCTGAGAGTAGCGATTGATAGATTAGTGGCGTTTGCGGAAGCCGGTGCGGACTGTCTCTATGCTCCTGGGTTTTACGAAGCGCACGAGATTTCAGCCATTGTGAAGGCTGTAGCGCCGAGACCGGTCAACGTGTTGGCGAGGCCTGGTCTTACCGTGCCGCAACTGGCCGACCTGGGAGTGCGCCGCATCTCGGTGGGTTCTTCGCTAGCTCGTGTGGCCTGGGGCGCGTTCATACGCTCGGCTCAGGAGATTGCGCAGGAAGGTTCTTTCACGAGTTTTGCCCAGGGTGCGCCTCATGGCGAGCTGAATAAGCTGTTCAGTGATTCCAACTAATCAACGAATACCATCAACGGCAGTTGGTGGATCGTTCAAGTCCTTTCTACCAGAGGAAGTCGGCCCACTACGGTTTTGTGGAATACCACCAACGGCAGTTGGTGGATGGTTCAAGTCCCGTCTACAACGAGCGATAAGAATAGTCCTTTGGTTCACAGTTGGCGCAGCGGTGCTTTAGTAAATTCTCGGTAGAAAGGATCTGAAGAATCCACCAACTGCCGTTGGTGGTATTCTCGGCGGAGGAGCGTTTTGGTAGAAAGGACTTGAAGAATCCACCAACTGCCGTTGGTGGTATTTTTCAGCTCCTTACGGGCGCAAGAATTGGCCCATGCGAGCACAAACAAAAAAGAGCGGTGCGTTGACACCGCTCTCGCGAAAGTCGAAACACTCTAATCCGCTTACGGCATGGGCCGGGCAAGAGCCCCGGCGATGAAGTCATTCAAGCCGTCCGCCTTGCCAGCGTGGCGATACTTGTAGAAGTCGGTCAGTGAATTGATCCACTCGGTCTTCGCGTTCGCATATTGTGGCAACGAACCACTCAGCGCGACAGCCCTGGCGTAAGAATCCGCAATCCTATCGATCACGCCATTCAACCTGTCAGCGAGTGCTTTGCAGGGTTCAGTGTTAAGCAGCTTTGGCTCAGCGCGACACTGGGTGTTGTAAGCCTCCGATAACTTCTCGTAGTCGACACTCTGGTAAGCAATGGCCAGCAGGTAGAAGACCTGCGGGTCGTTCCGGGAAGTGTTGGGTTGCGTAGCGACCTGAAGCAGAGCAGCCAACGCGTCTGCAGGAGCCGTCTTCAAGGTCGCTACGCCAATCGCATAATGGAGCACACCGAGAGTTTCGTCTTTAGAAATCCCGTCCAGCGCCATCCCTGCCTCGGTCAGTTGAACTGCGCTCTTCGCATATTGGATCGTAGCTGAGTTGTAGTTGTCGTTGCCCCCGGTGGCTACAAACAGGCCACCGCGCGCCAGGGTGTAGAGCGTCAATAGATCATTTGGCTCGTCGATGAGAATCTGTCGGCCCAGGGCAAATGCTTCTTCATATTTCTTATCACTGAAGTACTGCGCGAGCTGGGTCTTGCGCATCTGCTTCTGCCACTTCTCATAGTCGCCGATGTATTTCTTCTGAAAAGAAAAAATCTCATCCGTATCGTTGGGATAACGCCGCACATACTCGATCGCCAACTGGTACGCTTCTTTTGACGCCTGGTTATAAACATCCCGGTTTGTTGCCTGGGCCAGGTTTGGATCCAACTTCTTAGCGTCGCGGCCGCGGTTATAGGCGCTCGTAAACTTCTGATACAAATCGCGCTTGGCGTCGTCCTGCGAAAAGATCGCCGGTGCCAGGAAGATCATGATTAGGACCACCATCAATAGATGGATCAGTTTCGTCATGGCTAAGCTCCTTTCATGGAGGACGTTGTGTGTGGGCAAGACTGAAGAGACCGGATTACTCCGGAGTTATAAGAATATACCAGAAGAGAAGCGACGGTTAACTTTTTTGCAGCGGACAAAGTATCTTATTTTTAGGTTGCCGTGAGTGGTTTGCTTTCTGAGACTGGCAGAAATTGTCACTGTTTACGGCCTGGGTCGACATTCGGTTACAAAGTATCCACTTGGTTGCCGTGCTGCCGCTAAGACTTCCAAGCCCGCCTCGTGGCAGAGTGCGGTGAACTCGTTAACGCTCCGTTTCTTACCGCCGACGAGTACCATCTCAATCACCAGATCCCTGGGCGCTTCCTCGACGACCACGCCGCCAAGCACTATCACTCTTCCTCCGGGACGAGCAGCCGTCGCACAGTTACTCAGGATCATTCGCGCTTCATCATCGGGCCAGTCGTTGATGACTCCTCGCAATAGATAGATATCGGCATCAGGTGGCAAAGGCGAGAAGAAACTCTGACCCACAATCGTTACCCGATCAGCAACGCCGGCAGAGTCGAAAATCTCGTCGGCAAGACTAACAGTGCGTGGCAGGTCGACCAGCGTTCCATGGAGATGGGGCCAGCGACGGAGAATTTGAGACAACATTGCGCCGGTGCCACCGCCGACATCTACCACGCTACGCACCGCACTCCAACCACCGCTTATTTCAAACTCTGGATTCGGCAGGCCGTGTCCAGTTGGACCAATCAGTGCGTCGAAGCTGGCCGCGATATCAGGATGTGCGTCCAAGTCCTCCCAGAATGGCAAGCCGAAGATTTCGTGATACGCAGGTTTACCGGTACGCACGTAAGTGGGTAGCGTGCCCCAGGCGTAGGCCATGCGACCACCGATACTGTTGAGATCCAGGCCGATTAGTTGGGCTGGATCGAGTAAGCGGCGAGCTGCCTCATTCAGGGCGAACCGGCCGGGCGCAGGCTCGGTGAAGAGTCCTTTGCCGACGAGGTACGTCAGTACTCGATGCAGCGCGTAAGCATCGGAGTTGGTAACGCCGGCAAGTTCATCAATACGATCTTTGCCGGCGGCGATATGGTCAGCAATCCGCAACGTTGCTACCACATGCACGCACCATGGCGTGCGAAGATCGGTAAGAGCTTCAAGATCTGGTTCCGGCATGGCTTAGTCAGAGTTGAAAGTATATTGTAACCGAAGGTATTGCGAGACAGGATTGCCATCCTTCAGCGCCGGCTCAAACTTGATCTCCCGAGCGGCTTTGATGCACTCCTCAGTCAGGCCATCAGGCAAGTCTCGGATGACTTTTATCTCTCCCACTTCACCTGAGCCCTTCAAGACTACCTGCAACAGAACAAAACCCGAGGTGTGGTTCTTCTTGGCTTGTTCGGTGTACTGCGGTTCTGATTTCCTCAGTATCTTCGCCCGGCGATCGACGTCCTTGGGCTCATAAACCTTTTCTTCCGGCTGCTTGTTTGGCTGCTGCGCCAACGCGGGCAACGTTAGCTGGCAGCAAGAGAGTACAAGAAGCCCGGCAATCAGGGCAGGGTACGACAATTTCATATTGAAGGTTTGTGGGCGGTTTGGTGTCGGATGATAGCCTTAACGGTTCGGTTGCCTCAAGTCGAGTCAGGAATCGCAGCGCCGCCAAGAATAAGAATTCCAATCAACAAGTAGGCCAAAGTGTGATGATTACCGGTTCTTAAGAAAGCGAAGACTCCGAAGGCTGCAAAAGTAATCGCAATGAGGATGAGTGGGAGCCGGTAGCTAGCGAACCCTCGTAAAGATTGAATTGCAGCTACCAACACCACCGCCGTAAAGCCCAACATGGCAAAGGTGCCGAAGTAGAGGGCCATCATCACGGCGCGGAGCAGAGTCGGACGAACATTGATCTCCAACAAGTCTTCGTGCAGGTGAGGTACGTCGACGATGAGGCTGGTGAGTGCGGCGAAGGCCATCAGAAATGCGGCGGCACAAAGAAATAATGTTCGAATTGCCTTCTTCATCAGAGGTTCTACTCAATTCTTAGCTCAGCGCAGCTTTGCCTCAAAAGTCAGATCTAGCTCAGAGTCTGGGTATTTTGTTCGTGTTTGATTCGTGTGATTTCGTGGATCGTCCTCGTTTCCCCAACAGGAACGATCCACGAACTCACACGAAAAAACACGAAACTCATTACCGTTATCGAATTAGAAGCAAAATTGGTCAGCGCTCCGTGCTCACTACCTGCTTTGCGAGGTGTCGTTAAGCAATTTTGTGGTGTGTTCAGTCACGCTCGCCGGTCTGATCATCTCGGCGGTATTTACTCGCCGTGCTTCTAAAGTGATCGGCGTGCCTTGGCCCACCGGAAAACTGACTAGAGGTTTTGCCTGGTTCAGAGCCGATGGGCGACCGGCGGACAATTCAACCCCTTCGGCTTCTTTGAACAACAGGGTGTACAACACTTGCGCCAGTCCAACCATGAAGATGATGAACGGCAGTGCGAAAGGACCGGGTGTATCAAAGACGATGACACAGACGAAGGAGATAGGAAGAATGAAGAGGCTGAGGAACACCAGCTTCGCTCCTAAGCTAATTCCTTTGCGATGTAGAAAGGGTACCGGCTTTCCCGTTTGCGGTAGCGGTAATCCGCTGTTGGCAACAAGCTCATTGACGAAATCGAGTTGGAGTCCGCAGCCCGGACAAAAACGCAAGTCCGCGATTTGCTGCTGGCTACACCTGGGACAGTACATTCAACGGCTCCTCTGGTGGCTGGGTTAAAGAGAATGCCTGGGGCTGACTACGATCAGCCCCTGGTGAAGGTTCATTAAACCTTGAATGTACTATTTGTCAACTGAGTTGATCTGCCGATTACACCGATCCTATGGTAGTGCCTCGAGATTGACGTAGAAGCGGTAGACACCAACCTGTACGACTCCCAACAACAACCGTACGTTTATTGAAGCACCAGGCGCCAGCGAGCCCCCGGGTATCGGCACCACCAGGCTCGAGTTGAGACCACCTCCGTTAACCGCATCCGAGGGTGACTCGAGTGTCGTCCCGGTGATCTGAATCGTTCCTCCATTCGCAGTTGTGTCACCAGCTGTCAGTGCTCGTAGATCTGCCGGGAAACCAAGACTCGGTGTTCCGGTAGTACTGATATCGATGACGCGAATGCGAAACGCGGTAATTGGTGCGCCGGTGGTGTTGGTGAATCTACGGCGAAATTCAAAGGTGCCCAGGGCTGTTGGACCAGAACCCGGCGTAAAGTCACGTTCCCGGTTCGGACTGGCAGTCGCTGGCTGCGACGGATCGATCAAAGAAACAGCCAGCGCGGCGTTGCGTTGCACTGGACTCGTGGAACTCTCCGGCCCGGGTGCGCCGCGTTGCGACTGGGTGGCGCCGTAGACTCCTGCGTCTGGAGCTGCCAGTCGAAAATCTGACCGATTGTTGTCGGTATCCCTCGGCAAACCTGTACCAAGAAAGCGCAGCCAACTGTACTCACCCGATCCAGTAACGCTGGTTAAACCTGTTCCTTCTTTGTAAAGAGTGTTGCTGACGCTGGCAGCACCAACTGCATCAAGCCGCGTACCGAGATTGAAGTTCGCAGCATTGGCGGTGCGGAACAGCGCGATACCGTCGTCGTCCGGAATGTCAGTTGTGTAAGTCAGATCCGGCGTGGCGTAGGTGCCGAGACTGTAGCCGGTGCTGTTGGCACACAGGTAATGACTTCTCGAGGGAATGATCGTTCCATTCAGAATAAGGCAACGAATCACCCCATCGGATGCTGCTACCGCATAACCCAATGAGTCGGTTGACCCGACTGTCATCGCTGCACCAGTGTTGTTATAGATTTCGATAAACTCATCTGTGTTGCTGTTTGCTCCGGCTGGCCCACGGAAGCGAAACTCAGTGATCAGAAGATCTCGGGCGTTCGCTGTTGGCGGTGCGGGATCATCATTAACGAGGGTCAACGTAGCAGTGCTCGGGATACCAAGAGTAGATCCGCTAGCGCCACTTAGATTCAGATTTAGTACCTCATCGTTTTCGAAAGTATCGTCGTTGCAGATCGTAACGTTGAACGTTTTCGGCGTAGCGTCACCATCGCCCCAGTTCAGCGTGCCGCTGTTCATCAGGAAATCGACTCCGGCGCTGCAAGCGACACCGCCGACAGCAGAGCCACCCGAAGTGGAGAAGTTAACTGACGCTGGGCCGGTTGCCCCGCCAAGTCGGTTGACAGTAATAGTGGCCGCACCGGCATTTTCAGAAACGCTGTAGTTTACGGCACTGAATTGCAAGCCACCGGAAGTACCAACCAAGGCCCCGGGGTCTGCGGCGGTCCAGTCAGCTGTGATTGCGGTTTGGGCCGGCAGCAGGATGCGATGGTTTGCCAAGTCAATTGAGGAACCCGAAGGAGTGCTGAAACTGCCGTTATACTTAACCGCAGTGTAGTTAGACTCCGTACCAACCACGTCAGTCGGTGCATACTGCAGCAGCATGTCAGCCGTTACATCTGCCGCGGCTGTCAATTTCCAATAGCGTTGCAAGGCATTTGTGCCGGGAATGTTTGGCTGTTTGCCTTGCACTGCCGTCACGGTCACGTCCGTCGGGGTGCCGGAAGTCACTCCGAAGGCCATCGGCGAGTAACCGTTTGCCGTTCCGACTTCAAAGGCCTTGGCGATAGCAGTAGCGAAGTTCTTGCGCAGGTTGCCATCCACGTAGCCGGCGGTGCGATTAACAGTGGCAGTGCCTGACGAAAGTACCAACGTATTACTGCCGGTGATAATCCGACCATTAAGTAAGTTGAGAGCTAACGCCGAATTTGTAAGGG
>DATFRK010000575.1:0-3272 GCA_035263325.1 Pyrinomonadaceae bacterium
CGAGAGACTCCATTGAGTTTCCCCGTGACGCACAAGCCACAGCTGCGCCTGCCTGGTGACGTCTTGTGCGGGTTGTGGGACTGATACGGAGTTCATCTGATTCCTATGACTACTAGCTCACTGAATAATTGGCCTGCTGGACTGGCAAAGGGAAAGACCACTTCTCGAGGCTACGCCTTCCGAGCCCAGGACGATGACCGAGTCGGATCCTGGAATTTCACCTCGCGAGCCGGCAAACCGGACTGGGGCCGCGACACCAGAATCGGCAGAATCGCTGAAACCGCCATAACTCCGGCAATTACGTGCAGTGCCCCGCGATAAGAGCCGGTTGTCTGGCGCATGTAGGCTATCAGCAAGGGACCGACCGCGCTGGCAGTGCCCCAGGCCGTAAGCATCAGACCATAGATTGGTCCAACATTCTTCGACCCAAAATAGTCAGCAGCAAACGCCGGCATCGTTCCGAAACCGCCGCCGTAACACATAAGCACGATGAAAGTCATAATCGTCATTAAGGCGATCATTGTGACGTTTGGAAGAAACCAGAAGAGCAGAATCTGCAGAACGAACATCACGAAAAATGTTGCTCGTCTGGTGATTAAATCGGAAACCCACGCCCAAAACACACGCCCGACCGCATTACCGATGCTAGCGATTCCGACCATACTCGCCGCCACCACTGCACTGACGCCCACAAGTTCCTCAAAGATGGGCGCCTCCTGCGAGATAATTGATATGCCTGCGAACGTATTCAAAAATAGAAGTAACCAGAGTGCATACCATTGCCAGGTCTTGAGCGCTTCGACGAGCGTGTAGTCGCGTCCAGCTCGCTGCGAAACCTCGGAATGCGTTGGGGTCCAACCCTCGGGCCTCCAGTCCTCGGGAGGATTCTGCATGAACAAGGCAGCACCAACGGTCACCACCAAATATGCAATTCCCAAATATGCAAAGGTACTAAGTACACCAACGCTTTGAATAAGGTCGGTCGCTACAGGCGCCGTGATGAGAGCGCCTGCTCCAAAACCGCCAACCGCTATTCCCGTGATCAGTCCGCGGCGATCCGGAAACCATTTCACAAGGACTGCCACAGGCACAATGTAGCCAAGACCAAGACCAACTCCGCCAATCAATCCATAACTGAGATATAGCCACCACAGTTTGTGAGCTGAGAAGCTTGCGAGAAATACGCCCAGTCCGTAAAGCACTCCTCCGGTTAATGCAACCACACGGGGACCCTCGCGATTTAGCCAGAGTCCGCCAAAGAACGCGGATATTCCTAGTACGAAGATGCTGATCGTAAACGTCAACGTTACTTCCGAGATACTCCAGCCGAACTGTCTCGCGAGCGGAACGCGAAATACGCTCCAGGCGTAGACAGCACCCAACGCTACCTGCATGAATACTCCCGCGAGAGCAATGGTCCATCGATTATGACTGCGCATTATTTCCCCTTGAACGCATCAGCGAACTATCTACTTTTGTTCAGGCACCTTCGCAGTTAGGTTTCTTCCAAACATCTCGAGCAAATCGTTGAAAGCCGCCAGGCCGCGACGAAAATCTTTGTTGCGCCAGAACGTGCTCACCAGTTTGATAAGTCCGGGCGGCTTGCTTTTTCGGGCGTTGGCCTGGACCAAAGCCATTGGAACTGCGCGCGTCAGATCGCTGAGCAAGGCTGGCTCGATCTCGCCGAGGGCCGTGACGATCAGGAGCAGGTTTCGAGATGCGCGAATGGCCGCTGGTCCACTTGCTACCGCGACGGCCTGCTCCAGAATCTTTTCGCTTCCGCCTAATGTTCCCCGCATCAACTCGAGCACGCCGTGATCGTGCAGCTCCTGCAAGACTTCGTAGGCAGCCAACAAGGCCTCTGCGTGTTCCAATGGTGCTTGCTCAAGCCGGGCGCTAAGTTCCCGATCAGGATCGCGCGGCGCCAAATGTAATTGAATCGGTTGAGCCATCTTCTTTTTCTCCGCTACGGCCCTTGCCTCCGTTGGATCTGGACCAGCTTTGATCCCGGAGGGTGATAGTCAGCCCGCTGCCATTTGCGGTCGACCTCCACTCCACGCTGTGGCGTCGGATGACCCCAACGCGAGTTGGTCCGGGGCAGCGGGCTGTCGCCGATCTCAGGCAACACCCCCATATGCACTGAGACCTCTTTGAAAGCCGGAGTATGGGTGACGGGATCCGTGTGGCTGCTAGTCAATCGATTGATGGGACTCTCGATTGAATTCATCGGCATGTAGAGCTGTCGTCCATGAACTCGGTCTGTCACCACAGCGCGCACGCGAACTCGACCGTAACGTGAAGTAAGGTGAACCCAGGTTCCCGTTTGGATGTCACGCTCCTGGGCCAACTCTGGTGAGACTTCAACAAACGTATCTGGTGCCTTCTCGCGAACGCCAGCGGTGCGATAGGTAAGGTTGCCTTCGTGAAAATGCTCGAGCAGCCGGCCATTGTTTAAATGCAGATCAAACTCAGCGTCGGGTTGTTCCGGCGCTTCCTGCCAACTCAAAGGAAAGAGCCTGGCTTTTCCGCCCGGCATGAAAAACTCCTTGGTGTAGAGCAAAGGTTGATCGCTGCCGTCTGGACCAACCGGCCATTGCAAAGACTTGTATCCTTCGAGTCTTTCGTAGCTCACACCGGCGAACATAGGAGTCAGTGAGGCGATTTCTGCCATGATTTCCGAAGGATGCTGGTAGTGCCATGACGCGCCAAGGTGATTGGCAACGTCCTGGATGATCTGCCAATCGGGACGACAACCTTTCAGCGGCTCGAACACTTCATAGAGCCGCTGGATTCGGCGCTCAGTACTCGTGAAGGTGCCTTCTTTTTCCAGACTCGGAGCCGCAGGTAGAACTACGTCCGCATACTGGCAAGTAACGCCGAAAAAGATGTCCTGCACAACAAAGAACTCAAGCTTGGAAAACGCATCGCCAACATAGTTCGCGTTCGAATCGACGATGCTCATCTCCTCTCCGATCAGATACATCGCTTTGACCTGGCCTTGCTCAATGGCATCCACCATCTGGTGATTGTCGAGTCCTTTGGTTGAAGGCAACGTTACCTTCCAAGCCGCCTCAAAGCGTGCGCGGATCTCCGGATCATCAACCGACTGGTAACCAGGAAGATTGTTAGGCATCGACCCGTTGTCGCTTGCGCCCTGCACATTGTTATGACCGCGCAACGGATACGCACCGGTTCCAGGGCGCATGTAGTTCCCTGTGATCAGCAACAGGTTCGACATCGCCGTTGACGTATCGGAGCCCTGACTGTGCTGC
>DATFRK010000576.1:0-4041 GCA_035263325.1 Pyrinomonadaceae bacterium
CAATACCCGATTGACATCAACACGTTCCCGCTTCGAATCGACTCGCTTAACGATCTGCCCATCAAGACCGATAACGGCGCATTGATCCGGCTCGCCGATGTTGGGCAGGTGCGCGACGGCAGCGATCCACAACAGAACGTCGTCCGGCTTGACGGTGCGCGCAGCGTCCTAATGAGCATAATCAAGACCGGCAATGCTTCGACCATCGCAATCGTCGATGGAGTCAAGAAGATGATGCCAAATCTGTTACAGACAGTTAACAGCGCGGTGCGAGTAAAAGAGTTTGGCGACCAATCACTTTTCGTCCGGGCAGCTATCAGCGGCGTAGTCAGGGAGGGCGTCATCGCCGCTTGCCTGACCGCTTTGATGATTCTGTTGTTCCTGGGTTCATGGAGAAGCACGCTCATCGTTGCTGTCTCGATCCCACTCTCGGTGCTTGCCTCCCTCGCCGCTTTGAGTGCGTTGGGAGAGACCATTAATCTCATGACACTTGGTGGCCTTGCGCTGGCTGTGGGTATTCTTGTGGATGACGCGACGGTGACAATTGAGAACATCGAACGCCATAGCCGCGCGGGAGAAGAGCTGGAGCCTGCGATCATGGTGGGCGCAGGCGAGATCGCACTGCCTGCGTTGGTGTCCAGTCTTTGCATCTGCATTGTTTTTATTCCGATGTTCTTTCTCTCGGGCGTCGCTCGCTTCCTTTTCGTACCGTTTGCCGAGGCAGTTGTGTTCGCGGTCTTGGCTTCCTACGTCTTATCCAGAACCCTCGTTCCGACACTAGTGATGTGGTTTGAGCGAAACCATGAAAAACTTCAGAAAGCCCGGCGCGCTTCATTTTTGCTCCGGCCGTTCATTGCATTACAGCAAGGGTTCGAGCGCGGCTTTGACCGGTTCCGCACGGCCTATCGCAACTTGTTAGGCACAGTCCTTAATCATCGCGGCATTTTCGCGGTGGCTTTTCTTAGCTTTGCCACCGGCTCCTGGCTGCTCCTTCCGTTTCTCGGCCAGGACTTTTTCCCATCTGTGGACGCTGGCATCTTTCGCCTCCACGTGCGCGCGGCCACCGGGACTCGCATTGAAGAAACGGCCAAGCTCGTGGCCGAAGTCGAAAAAACAATCAGAAAACAGATCCCTGCCAGTGAGGTTCAGGGCATCGTCGATAACATCGGTCTTCCAATCTCGGGAATAAATCTCTCATACAGCGACAGCGGCCTGACCGGGCCCGCCGATGGAGATATCACTGTCGCCTTGCAAAAGAACCACAAGCCTACGGACGAATATGTAAGGCAATTGCGGCTTGACCTTCACCGACAGTTTCCAGGCGCGATCTTCTACTTTCTTCCGGCGGATATTACAACCGAGACAATTAACTTTGGATTACCTGCGCCATTCGATATTCAAATTTCAGGCCGAGACCTGGCGGCCGATCAAAAAGTAGCGCACGAGCTGGCCGAGAAGATTGGTCAGGTCCATGGCGCGGTCGATGTTCGGATTCAGCAACCGGATGACTATCAACGATTCATGTTTTCCGTAGACCGCACGAGGGCTTCAGGCATGGGTTTGACCGAGCAACAGGTGGCTTCCTCGGTCCTCCTAAGCCTAAGTGGCAGCGAACAGGTACAGCCAGTGTACTGGCTCGATAGAAGCACTGGCGTTCAGTACCTCGTGAATATTCGCACACCAGAGTACCGGCTGGAATCGTTATCACAATTGCAGTCCCTGCCAATAACGTCCCCCACCACACCTGGCATGGGCAATGGCCAGGTGCTTACCAACGTCGCCTCAGTTTCACGCACCACCAGCCAGCCGATTTACTCACACTACAATGTCATGCCGGTCGTTGATATTTATGGCGGCGTCGCCAATCGCGATCTTGGCAGTGTATTGCGGGATATCAAGCCGATCATCGCTGGGGCACAAAAGAACGCGCCTCGCGGAGTTTTTATCACGACGCGCGGCCAGGCTTTAACCATGAATTCCAGTTTTACTGGCCTGGCACTGGGTCTGGTTATGTCGATCGCTCTCATCTACCTGCTTCTCGTGGTTAACTTCCAGAGCTGGCTCGATCCGTTCATCATCTTAACAGCTCTGAGTGGCGCGCTCGCCGGAGTGATCTGGGGTCTGCACGTCACCAGCACCACCTTAAGCGTGCCAGCATTGATGGGCGCGATCATGTGTATGGGGGTAGCGACGGCTAACTCAGTGCTTGTTGTCACCTTTGCGAGACAACGTCTCGCTGAAGGCATGGACTCTGTTCGCGCGGCATGGGAGGCGGGCAGCACACGATTGCGTCCGGTTCTGATGACAGCGCTGGCGATGATCATCGGGATGCTGCCGATGTCCCTCGGCCTCGGCGAAGGCGGCGAGCAGAATGCGCCACTCGGGCGCGGTGTTATTGGAGGGTTGATTGTCGCGACATTTGCCACACTGCTTTTTGTGCCAGTGGTGTTCAGCTTTTTCCACCGCTCATCCGGAAGAGCCCCTACTGTCAAGCACGCAGGCTCTTCGCAAGATGTGGCTGCTTCGGATTCTACAAGTCATCCTCAGGTATAAAGCTATGAATGCACCAAGTGAAGCTAATGTGACGGAGGCAACGAGGGCTCAACAGGACAACACTGTGGCGTCTGCTAATAATGGAGTATCTCGAAAGGCTCGCTACCTTCTCCCTGCAGGCGGAGTACTGTTGATCATCGCATTATTAGGCGGCTTTGCACCTCGCCTGCTAAAGAGCAAAGTCGCGGCCGCCGATACAGTTCAACTGGGGATACCGACGGTTAGTATTGTGTCACCGACTGTTGGATCGCCGCCAGCGGGACTCATATTGCCGGCCGAAGTTCGGCCGTGGCAGGAAGCCAGTATATTTTCGCGAGTTAACGGCTATCTCAAAGACTGGTATGTCGATATCGGAGCCTTTGTTAAACAAGATCAGCTACTGGCGGAGGTCGACACGCCGGATCTCGATCATCAAATGGAACAGGCGAGCAATCAGGCTGTGCAGGCGAAGGCAAGCGCTGCTATAGCCCAGATCACGAACGAGAAATGGCAAAAGCTGTGGAAGGAAGGTGTGGTGTCGGAGCTGGACGCTGACAACACAGCGGCGAATCAAAATACGACAGCGGCGAATCAGCATGCCTTTGAGGAGAACCTTAGAGTTTTGCAACAAGAAGTCGCCTTTAAGCGCATTACCGCGCCGTTCCCTGGAGTAATCACAAACAGACGCACTAACGTGGGCGACCTGATCGTCGCGAACAACATTAACAATGAGATATTCCATATCCAACAGATCGACCCTTTGCGTATTTACTTCTGGCTTCCACAAGGAAACTCCGCTGATGTTAAAGTTGGCCAGTCTATTGATGTTGTTTTTCCAGCGCCAGTGAACAGGACCATGCAAGCGAAGGTGGCAACCACTTCCAATGCCATCTCACCTAACTCACGAACACTGCTCGTCGAGCTGCACATGGCCAATCCCAACAACGAAATCCAAGCCGGCAGCTACGCCGAAGTGCGGCTGCCGCCCTCCATACTCGGCACAATTCTCACGGTTCCCGATACAGCCTTGTTGTTCCGCGCCCAGGGTTTACAGGTAGGCATTCTTAAACCGGATAACACGATCGAATTGCGCGACATCAAAGTCGGTCGCGACTTCGGAACCAGCGTCGAGGTTACAGGCGGTCTCAATCCATCAGATAAGATCGTCAACAATCCCCCTGACTCGCTCGTTAGCGGAGAAGCTGTCCGCCTTGGCGCGCAAGCAACTTCTTCATCAGCATCGTCCGGCTCGCAAGCTGGAGCAAGGTAGGCTCTACGCGAGTATCTACCGGTTGATGGCACACTTGTCGACAGCGTGCCGGATCTGCGCGCCGCCCAATGAGATGTTGCGCGGATGTGCCGGCACCAACTCACGCACGAAGAGGTGCGCCGCCTGAAACGCAATCCTAAGGCTTCGCGCGTTCGGCCTCATGCTCAAGAACGCCGGTCTCATCGGAAGATCCACTCAAGGTCTGTAGTCACTCCGGGCGCTGCGGGATCTGGGGTTCG
>DATFRK010000577.1:0-3451 GCA_035263325.1 Pyrinomonadaceae bacterium
CGTGGGCAACATGCACGGCATGCTGAGGAGCATGGTGCAAGGAGAAACGAGGAAGCGCTTGGATATCGCGAGAATCGCTCAAATCAAGAGTGCAGCACGGGTTCCGCTTACTCTCCACGGTGGATCGGGAACCGACGATGAAGATTTCCGTAAGGCGATCGCTGCCGGGATCGATATCGTCCACATCAACACTGAACTGCGGGTTGCATGGCGACGCGGTTTGGAGGACGGCTTGGTCAAGCAGCCCGATGAAGTCGTCCCTTACAAGGTCTTGCCGCTCGCAGTGGAATCGGTGAAGCAGGTAGTTCGGTCGCGCTTGAGGTTATTTAATGGTGATAGATAACTCTCGATCAAACGAACGTAGCGGACTCGGTCAATTGGCTCGCTCTCGAACCATAATCGATCTTCGAAAACAGCCGGGTTGGGCAATCGTCAAATGGTCGAAAAGTCGGCATCCCGTACCTTGCGCTCTTCGGCGAGACGGTTCCTAGTTCTCCTGGTTCCGATGCGTTAAGTCCACCATGCCTATGACCGTATTCCGGAAAATGATTGTGATCATTCAATAAGCAAAAAAATGAGGAGACTTTCGATAATGCGACGGCAACAGCCAGCCGCTCAAGAAATGCAGGGAATGGGAAATCCCGATTGAAAAGTAAATCACTGCTTGGCTCTCGCCTTCCATGTGGGTCTCCCCGTGAAATATGAACGGTCGCGCACAAGACCTAACGTGACCTACATAAGGAAAGTGTCATTTGCGGCTGAGCTCATCGGCCTGGCGGGCAGCTTCAATGGGCGCATGCTTGCTTTCAATAATGCGGGGTGTTTCCCAGAACGGTCGCGATCCTTCGTGCATTTCCACGACCTTGTCACGGTTGCCAACGTCGGCTCCCGGGCCGCCCCCGCGGGTGCGGGTTGCCTCGGGACTGTCACAGGCGGCCAGAGCGGTAAGGGCTGTCAGAAGCATTATTAGAGTAAAATTCATTTCACACTCCTTGGGCTGATAAGACAATATTCAGGTGAAGAATGAAGCCTCCTATGACACGACACCTCGGTACTTAACCTGATTCGATTGTTCTGGTTGTTCATAGCAACTTTCCCTTTTGTTGGTAAATTGATCTCGCCAGCGGCTGTCGACGTGTTCTCATACTATCTTAACAAGTAGTAGGTCTTGCCAATGAAAGAGCAACGCGCATACCAAGGCTAGTGTCTGACCGAACGGGACGTAATGCACCAGGTTTTCAGTGTTGCAGCGAGTAGGGGAGCGCACCATGTGGAAATTGTGGAACTAAAAATCGACAATCGTCGGAATGCCGATGCGTCGCGCGCTCTTCTCTATTTACTAGAAGGTCGATATGTCTGGCACACGGATTGCCCCTTCCTGGGAGGTTGAAGTGCGGTACTCCATCGCGTCTAAATTCGAGTAACCCTGCGACACGCCTCAGGGTGAACGGTCAAGCAGTCGTTCGTGGTGAAGGTTCTCAAACCATGAACGGCAAACGCTATGAGCTGTTAGAGTTCACTAGCTATCGTGAAAGGAATTTAAATGGGGCGACTGCCATGAATCTTGTGAGTAAGAATTGCAAATGGAGGTCACGACTAAAATGATTCAATGGCTGTTACAGACGGACGGTGGCATAGCTGGACTGGTGCTGAGACTCACTCTAGCGATTGTGATTTTCCCGCACGGGGCTCAAAAAGTGCTCGGCTGGTTCGGGGGCCATGGCTTCAAAGGCAGTATCAAGTTTTTCACGGACTCCGGGATTCCCGCGGTATTTGCACTGCTGGCGATTGCTGCCGAGTTTCTGGGTCCGCTAGGTCTTGCGGTCGGGCTCTTGACGCGCGTCGCTGCCTTCGGCATCGCGTGCGTGATGCTCGTAGCGATCGTCACAGTTCACTGGCCACACGGGTTCTTCATAAACTGGTACGTAACCAGAAAGGCGAGGGATTCGAATATCACTTGCTCGTGCTTGGCATCGCGATCACTTTGATTATTGTCGGTGCCGGTGCCTGGTCCTTGGACGGGGCTCTAGCTGTCCCGCGATAGTATTGCGATTGTACGACCATCTCTGTGTTGGTTGTACTCTTCGTCGTTGTCCGCATTTCGGCTTTTCATTTCAACGCGAATGATGCGCCTTCAAGTCGATATTTCGGCAGCTGTCGATAAGTAGACGCGTTTATTCGTCACTATCGGTCTGAACCCAAGCTGCCACACTGAGACTCTTTTGTTTCTCTCGCATTCTAAAATCTTCCGGACATTGATTTGTTCTGGCACATGCGTTGCTCTTGGTACACAAAAGATCCGCGGGTCCTCGACGGAAACTTGGTCGCAACTCATTGCCGACGCGGCAGGCCTTGGATCCCGGGGTAGGAAGACAATTTTCAGGTACAAACTTTGAGAAGTTGGAGTATCGAGGAAGGAGCCATGCGGCAACGCAAAGTTATCAGGACTACGTTGGGAGAACTCATCGTTGCAGTGACTGACGAAGTCATGCCCATCATGCGGCATCCGTCGGGCACGTACAAGGTTGTATCGTTTATTCTGTCTGATCTTTTAAGCCAGCAAGCGCATCTTCCTAAGCGGTCACGGCGAAGATATTCAAGTCATTTGGCCGAATAATAGACGCCGATTGATGAAAACGTTATCAGCAGTCGGATTGGGTATTTTGCTGTTAATACAGGCGGTTGATGTGGCTTCGGGAACGCCGGGAGAGCAGATGCGTCAAAGTACTGAAGGGAGAGAGCAAAAAGAATGAGCGAAGGGCAAAACTCAAGGAAATGATCTACCAGAGGTTTGATTTCACGGAGATGGCCAAGCGTTCTCTCGATTCTGAGTGGCGCCGCCGCAGCCCCGAGGAACAAAAAGAATTTGTCAAACTCTTTACCGACCTTCTTGAGCGCGCCTATCTGGACCAGATTGAATCCTACAACGGTGAGAAAATACAACTTTTAAAAGAGTTAGACGGTGACAACTACGCAGACGTAGCCACAAAAATCATTGACAACAAAGGACAAGAATATTCGGTCAATTATCAGCTGCACAAGGTGAGTGGAGATTGGAAGGTGTACGACGTAGTCATTGAAGGCATCAGCCTAGTTAATAACTACCGCTCACAATTCAGACGCGTGCTGGCGAAGTCTTCCTATGAAGAGCTGGTGAGTACGATGAAGGGAAAAACCTTAATCGCGCTGATACAAGAAGCTAAACTTTTAGGAAGAAGGGGAGTTAGTTATGAAAGCGACACATTTTCTGCCGTGGTTGTGGTTGAGTGTTTTGCTCTCTGCATGCGCGGCTACTCGGGGGGCAGACGACGTCGTCCAAGGAAGGGAAGCGTTGCTGGCAGGTAACTATCAAGCCGCCCTCGGCTATTTTCAGGCCGCCGAACAAGCCGATCCCAACTATATATACGGTGCCGAGCTAAGGGAGGGAGTCTCGAGCTTTTTGGGCAGAGCG
>DATFRK010000578.1:0-3765 GCA_035263325.1 Pyrinomonadaceae bacterium
GCGCCACGGACCAAGATGAGTGCCTGTAATTGTGACTTCAACTATCACGCTATCAGCAGCGACGTGCCTTCCCTTCACTTGAATTTTCAGGTCAGGCAGCGCGTGCAGCAACTCGCCGTAGTAAGTCCGCACGCCATCGCGGCCGTGGCGATGATCTTCCCAGGGCTCATCGTCGTAGTGGGCATCATTACCGAAGGTAGCCATTACTGCGTCCAGGTCGTGCTGGTTCTCGCAACGGATATGCTCGTCTACGATGTTAATGCGTCGTTGCAGGCGTTCTGGTTCGAGCGAGGACATGCGTTTACTCGCGAATGGCCCAGCAGGTAATTCCATCACCCATGCCGATCCGCTCACCTAAAGTCTGAACAACACTCAGCGCCGTTCGTTCTAGTTTGGCGGAGACCGTACTACCCTCCCCTAGAGCATTCCCCCACTTCGGTGCTGTAAGAGTGTGAATTCTGAAGCCGAGTGACTCCAACGTCTTTCTCAGGCTGGCCGGGGAGAATCCCACGACATGGAAAGGTGAAAAAGTCGGACTCAAATTGATCGACCAGTCTCGCCCCCGCGCATGCATATACAAGTTACCGAGCCGCATGGTGAGCGATGATTCATTGGGAACATCAATAAAAACCAGGCCGCCCGGGCGGAGTGCGTTGCGGACTCTTTTCAGGCTCTCAATTGGATCGTACAGGTGTTCAAGGATAGCCGCTAAAAGTATTACGTCGTAGGTTTGATCTAACGACTTGCAGTCCTCGATCGAACTACACTCGACCTGCACCCCGTGTTGCCGCGAAACTGAGGCAAAGTCTCTCGTCATTTCCACGCCAAACGAAGTCCAGCCACGATTTGCCGCACCCACTAACAACTCTCCCCGGCCGCAACCCAGTTCGAGCATACGGCCTGGACCATTGAGACATTTTTCCGCAAAGGCAGCCAACGCTTCTCCCTGGACGACTTTTTGCTCTGAGTCATGGAAGTGAAAATACTCGTTGGCAGCTTCTTTCGCATACGGATTAGATTCCGGAATAAGAGTTGGATGCGTATAGAAGACGTCGCAATCGGAGCATTTGACGACCTGCGTTTCCACACCCTTCCCTTCCCGGTGCGCCCTACCGCCCCTGGCTCCTACATTTTTTGAACTACGTGAACCGCAAACCGGACACGGACGATCCTCCGCGTGCCACTCCGTCCCGTCGGCCGACTTCATTGCCCCAACTCCTTGTCTTACCGGTGATCGATTACCGGCGCCTGGCTCAGCGAGGATCAGTCACTACCTGTTCGATTTAGGGGGAAGGTTTGTAAGCTGACGCTAACTTAAAACTTGATAAATTACAATACTCACAAGGACGAGCCGGGTGCCTCTCTTGACGTGAACCACACGGTATAGCTTGGTCCTTAGGGTCCGACTGAGGGTACACGCCAGAGCAGGACTGTATCTTGGCGGTTCGAGGCGTGGCCATTCGTGTGCACTGAAAGAATGAGGTTGTCGTATGCGGGGATAAATGCATGGAGATCGCTGCAAGGGCGATCATCGGTTTTTGCGAGTGAGGTATACACCTGGTAACAGGGTTTGGGTTCATGCCCTTCGAGCATTATTTCGGCAATCAACTCTTCCTGCTCCAGGCTCACGATGAAGATGCGCCCTTCAGTAGTTGAAGCCAATACGCAATCTGTCGACGCGTCGCTCAAATAACTCATACTTTCCGCAAACATGTCAGCCTCGGAATCGTCCGTCCCGAGTGAGATGGATTCGCCGAGGCTTTCGCAACTGGGAAAGGAAAACGACGACAGGTCATAGCCATTCAGCGCCGCGAACCGATCTCCGTTCGCGTTGAAAGCAGGCGGCGTCATACCATCAAGCTCTGGCTGATACTGTAGTTCAATGCCGGCAGGTGACAGGCGAATCCAGTAATTCCAGATTTCGTCTGGTCCACCACAGACCCAGAGTCCGGTCATATCCTCCCGCGGGTGGTTAGTGAGGATAAAGCCGCACCCCCCGACCCGGGGCGTGAATTGATGACGAGCGATTACCAGCAAGGTTCGGGCGTCGTAGCAAACGATTTCCGCGATGTGATCTGACAACAGGCCAACAGTCCATAACTTCAAGTCATCGCGCGAAAACTCACAGGCATCGTGGGAGGAAGAATCCAGCTGCACAATTCGTTGCCCGGGTCCTGATTCCAGACCGAGTAACTGCAGCTTCTGCGAGGCTGTCACTAGTGCGAGCGAGTCCCCGCGAGAGTTGATAGCAATGTGCCTGGCGGGCTCGGATAGGCTGATGGTTTCAGTCGAGGTAGGGCCACCATTTACCAAAAAGATAGCGGGCTTATCCAGGGCGATGGCGACTCGCTTCGCATCCGGTGTCGACTTAACAACTCTCGCACCGTGATTAAGATCGAGCTTCCAAATGGGTCGGACGGGCAGTGGCGGCGCAGTGAGTGACATTGCTTGTCCTTTCGACGTATGAAGGAAATCACTCTCAGCTATTCAGCCAGGTCTCTGCTTCTTCCTTTGAATTAACGAAACGAATCAGACCGTGTGATGAGTGTTCGCGGGCCAGCTCCACCACGCGCTCGCCGTAGGCGGCAGGATTGGGCAGCACAATCGCCACTCTCTTCCTGAAGTTCGTAAATTTTTGAAACAGCTCGCCTGCCAACCCGGTGCGGAGATCGAAGAATTCCGGGGCCAGATCCTGTTCGGTGAGGATAAGAGCATGGGCCATGATACAAGTATTGAGTGCTTCTGAGATATCACTGAGGGAGCGAATGAATATTCCCGCCTCGGAGGCAACCACAATTTTCGGAGTTGTACTCATTCGATTGCAAAGGTACCGTCGTAGTTTGCGGGGTACACGACCTTAAACGACTCCCCTTCCCTGATCGCTACTACCACGTGATCAGCCAGCCGATTTTCCAAAACTGTTTCCTGGTCTATCACGTCAGTAATACACGCGACAGCTTTATCGGGATTGTCAGTGGTAAGGAACAGGTAAAGGTTGCTGGAGTCACTGGAGCCATAGTCATAGCCGTCGTCTTTGATAATTCCTGCTGATCGCTCCTTCAGTAGATCTGGAATCAAGTAACGCAGATCGAGATCCGGGTTAGGCAAAGTCTCGGATGATAACTTGATCACGATAGAGGTCATTGAGTCGACAGTGCTTCGTGGTAAAACGTAGGGGTCAGAAACGGTTCGACAACACTGAGTGCACGTTGCGTGTATTCCTGCTCTTCGCCGTGTGGCAAGACGTACGAGAGTGCCTTGATGGCCGCCTCCTGACCCACGGCTTCCCAGATCAACCAGGTCGCGAGGTAGTGTGCCGCCAAACAGCCTCCAGCTGTCGCCACCCTGCCGCGCGCGTAGAAAGGTTGGTCCAATACTTCGTATCCAGCCGACTCAACCCAGTTTTGCGTCCAACGGTCAGTGCAAACGGGCATTCCTGTCACCAGCCCGAGCTTAATCAAGACTAGCGCTCCCGAACATTGCGAGGTGATGTATTGTCGCTGGGGGTCGAGTTGCAATCGCGACATGAGCGCTTCGTCTTCGATCACCTCCCGCGACTTACGGCCGCTGCCAATGACGACCGCGTCAGCCTCAGCTGCGAATTCCAACGGTTGCTGAGCTCTCACTACCACGGCGTTCATGGAGGTCACAATTTCGGATGGACTAGTGATCTCGGCCCGCCATCCAGGTAGCTCAACACGATTGATGATGTGCGCCGCGACCAATGAATCGATTTCGTTGAACCCGTCGAATGTGACAATCGCT
>DATFRK010000579.1:0-8449 GCA_035263325.1 Pyrinomonadaceae bacterium
GGGCAACGGCCATGGCATGATGAAGCATTGAGAACGGGGAAAATATGAAACAGAAATTCTTAATGGCGCTCGGAGTAGCGCTTGCCCTGGCGGCGGCGGGTTTGCTGTTCCTGACGCCTTCAAATCGAGTCGAAAAGCAGAGACCAGTAACGACTGAGGATCATTCAGCCGCGTCTCACTCACAGACAACAGCAGCTGTTCCTCGATACCAGGAAGTTTCAGAAGTTGGACAGCTTCGGCCCACGCTGACTGAAACTCAATTCTTTGGCAAGGCACGCGAGGCCTACCGCGTAGCGCGCGAGATTCCGCAAACGCTCGCGCAACTGCCCTGCTATTGCCACTGCGATCGTTCGTTCGGCCACAAGAGTCTGCACACCTGCTTCGAAGATGATCATGCATCCCAATGTGCCGTCTGTGTTGACGAGGCGCTGCTTGCTTACAAACTGCAAAAGGAAGGAAAACTCACCCCAGCGGAAATACGATCGCAAATTATCGAGAAGTACACTGCGAGCCAATAGCCGGCCACGTTTTCCTCGAGCCTGGCTTCCAAAGATTTGGTTCGATCTCCGAATCGACTGAGTTTGCAAACGCCGCTCGCTGTTCTTCATCGGAGTGTGTATATTATTGAGCACCGAAGCGAAATTTTCCCTGAACGAAATCTGGAGGTATTCAATGACTAAGTATGTCTTACTTTGCGCAATCCTCGTTGTTGCAGTGTTGGCCCTGAGACCAGTCACAGCTACGAGCGAGATGCCCGCGGTTGGCTCGGCTGCACCTGCATTCACCCTGACAACAAACGAAGGTAGTCAGGCGAATCTTGGCGACTACAAAGGAAAGTGGGTGGTGCTTTATTTCTATCCCAAGGACTTCACCTCGGGATGTACTCTTGAGGCGCACAACTTTCAGCGTGACGTTGCAAAATACGAAGCTGCTCACGCAGTCATTCTCGGCGTTAGTGTTGACACTGCGGAGTCACACAAGAGTTTTTGCGCAAAGGAAGGCCTTAGTTTCAAGCTCCTTTCTGACGTAGGCGGAAAAGTGTCGGAACAATACGCCTCGGTGATGGAGTACAACGGAGCAAAGTATTCGGCGCGTAACACTTTCATCATCGATCCGCAGGGCAAGATCGCGAAGGTGTTTGTGAAGGTCAACCCGGCTGGTCATAGCGACGAAGTACTCGCGGCGCTAGCTGAATTGCAGAAAGGCTAGTTTCTTAAGTCATGTCGACGGCCGCGGCAGCTGATTACTGCGGCGGCCGCCAGCTATAGAAATGACTCTTCAGCCACGTCCCGCCGTGTTCGCGCTACTGGTCATCGTTTGTCTTGCTTTGTTCGGTGGGCCAGTAGTAGGCCAAACCCAAAACACTCCCGCCCCAATCTTAAAGGTAGGCGGCGAGGTCAGTGTTCCACTCCAACTTTCAGCGGCAGATTTCGCAAAGCTGCCGCGGACATCAACCAAAGCAAAGGATCACAGCGGCAAAGAATCAGTCTTCGAAGGCGTCTCTTTGGTGGAGATTCTAAAGCTGGCCGGGTTGAAGTTTGGTGAGGAGTTCCGCGGTAAGCAAATGGCCCTTTTCCTTGTGGTTGATGCGGTTGACGGTTATCGAGTCGTAATTGCCCTTCAGGAATTGGACCCCAGTTTCAACGACAAACTGTTTCTCCTCGCCGATCGTCGTGATGGGAGCCCGCTGACTGCGCGGGATGGTCCACTACAGATCATCGTACCTAGCGAAAAGCGACAGGGACGTTGGGTTAGGCAGGTAACGTCGTTAACAGTGCGTCGCGCTGAATAAGAACTCAGAGAGAACCCGAAGCGGTAGCGACGGGATGCTATGGTCAACCTCGTAGGATCTGTGAAATTCCTCAAAAGTTGATCGTAGCATCCCGTCGCTGCCGCTCCGGGTTCTCTCTGCTAGAGCTTCTTGATCTGAGTGATCTTCAAACCACCCACGCCATTCTCAATCGTGAATTGAATCCGATCCCCAGCGGCTAACCCGTTAAGAAGCGATCTGTCCTGTACGTGAAAGTCCATTTTCATTGCCGGCATGAGACCTTGAATGTCTCCATGCTCAATTTCGATGGATGGTACTGATGGGTTCAACGACTTAACAACACCAGTCGCCTGATAACTGGTGGTTTGCACTGCCGCCGCTGGGCCGGAGACACTTTGCCGTTCGGAGCCTTGGTTGCAGGATATGAATGAAGCGACGACGAGTAGCAAAAGTGCGAATTGAGCAAGATCGGAGCTGCGCCCGATTAACAAACGAAACCGCAAGTGGTAACTAACCTCCTTGTGTTGGACCAGGCGCCACAATCAGAAACTCACGCGCATCCCAAATTGCAGTTGCCGCGGATCAAATGCTGCGGTCGGCTGAGCAAATGAATTCAATGGCGTTACCCCAGGACCAAAAGTATTGTTCGGCACCGCAAAGTTCGGACGATTGAGCAGGTTAAATCCTTCCGCCAGCAATTCCAGCTCGATTCGTTCGCTAAGCCGGAAACTCTTGCTCAAACGCAGATCGAGCGAAGCAAAGTCGAAACCATGACCGGTGTTGCGTCCGACACCAATGGGCCGATCGTTGTTATTAGTATCAAAGTTGCGATCGCTGCCCAGCAAGACGTTGAAAGGCAGCCGCGACGCGTAGGTGAAGATATAACTCAACTGCAGATCGTTGACTACCTGGCCGAGAACACCGCGTCGCTTGGGAGCTTCAAGCGATCCGCTCACCACCAGGCGATGGCGCTGGTCGTTGTCAGACAACCCACGGTCAGCACGCAGGTTGAAATTGTCTTGTGGCGTGCTGAAGAAGAAGTTACCAGCATCGTCGATGGCCTTGGCGAGAGTGTACGACGCTCGGAGAGTAAGCCAATTTGAGGCGCGCTTATTGAAACTCACCACCAGCCCATCGTAATTGGAATCACCGGAACTCTCGGACCGCGCAATATTGCCAAAGTCCGGATTCGGGCGACCGAGGTTCGGCACTCCGGCAGAGCCCGGAAAACGCGGGACGTTGACATTGCGCGAAAGAATCAAGTTAAGACCGCGCAAGTGCAAATAGCCAACTGAAATTGAGGCATTTCCCGGCAGCTCACGTTCGACTTGCAGATTGGCCTGCACGCTGTACGAGTCCTGAATGTTGGGATCGATGACACTGATGTTGGGCTTAGTTGGCAAACTGGAAGGTTGCAGAGCGAGCACATTAGGAAACACCGGCGCCCCCGGCTGCCCCTGTGACAATTGCACCACCAGGTATTTGGTGCCATCGCGTTGCAGCGCGTTGGAGGTAGCGCGCAACGGAATCCGATCGAAATAGATGCCGAAGCTGGCCCTGATTACCGTTTTTCGATTTCCGGGAGCGTAGGCGAGTCCCAGGCGCGGCGCGAAGTTGTTGGCGTCAGTGTGGATCGGGTCGGGTAAGAATTGTGCGTCGTAGCGCAAGCCGGCGTTCACAGTCAAATCACTGCGCCAGCGCCATTGGTCCTGCACGAACAGACCAAGGTTTGGATTTGACTGAAACTGACTGGGCGCCCCAAACGCTTGTTGAAATGTGCTGTAGTTGCCAACGAGAAAGCTACTCAATGAATTGAAGTTGTAGACGCCTTGAAATGCTCCCGGGAAAAGAATGTCTACGCGGTTGAGTAAGAAGTCGCCACCAATCTTGAGTGCGTGTGACCCGGCTTGCAGAGAGACAGCATCCGCAACTTCGAAGAGATCAATGTTTCTCGCCAGCGGCGACACGGTTGCGGTGCCAAAGTTAGCTACCCCACCGATATTTACCGCGGGACCAATATTGTCGTTGACCGGTGCGCGCAGGCGGCTGCGAATAAACTGAAAGCGCGCTTCGTTAAGCATGCGCGCGCTAAGAGTTGTCACGTTGCTAAGCGCGACAGTCTGATCACGATTGTCGAGAGCAGTGCCGCGACTGACAGCATTTAGACCACCAACAGTGCGCGAGTTAACGGCAGCTATGTTGTAAAGGCTGTAACGTGCTGTTAGGAGATTAGCCGCGTTAATACGGTGGTCCATCCGGACAAAGAAGTTGGCGGAATCGTAACCACCGGGCACCACACCCGTCTCCAGCCGCGGCCCCTGGTAGCCAACCAGATTCAACCTGTTATTAATTGCCCGGACGTTGTCAGGCTGAATCGTGATTACGGTTGAATCGTTTCGTCTGGTCTGTTCGAAATTTGTGAACAGGAAGGTGCGATTCCGCCTAATTGGCCCACCAAGACTCAGTCCGTACTGACCCTGGGTTAGCAGGTCTTTCTGCGGCGCCAGCGGATTGCGCGCGTCAAAACGTTGATTGCGGATAAAGCCGTAGAGTCGGCCATGCCAATTGTTGGTGCCCGATTTAGTAAGGATGTTTACGACACCGGCCGAGGCGCGACCGAATTCAGCTACGCCTCCCGAGGTTATCGTTTGAAATTCCCGCACTACTTCCTGGCTGTAAAAGGTCCCGGACAGATCGGCCGCATCATCGTTTGCTGAGAGACCGTCGATGATGAACCCGTTATTCAGATTGCGTTGTCCCGTAACCGATATGCCTGTGCCGGGGACGGCTGACGTTTCCGCAAAACGTTGGTTATTGCCGGTGTTGGTGCGCGAAACCGCGGGAATGAGCAGGGCAAAATCCAGGTAGTTGCGGCCGTTGAGTGGTAACTCATCGATTTCGCGCGGGCGAATTGTTTCCGCGATCTGGGTGCGCACGGTTTCGATCATCGGCACCTCAGTATCGACTATTACCTGCTCATTAATGCCCGCTACTACCAGTTTGAAGGACATGTCCAGCGCCTGGCCCAGGGTGACAGTGATCTGTTTGTTAAGGGTTTCGAAGCCCTGGCACTCAACCGTGACCCGGTACGGTCCGACGGGTAGATAGACAAATCGATAACGACCACTGTAGTCGCTAGTTACTGTGTGAGCCTGATTGGTCTCCAGGTTGGTTGCCGTAACGGCAGCACCGGTTACCGCAGCTCCACTGGCGTCGTTGATCAGACCACTCAGACTCGCGGAGGTAACGTTCTGTTGAGCTTGCCCGGTGCCAGACCTCTCGTTGACGTAAGGCAACGTAAGAATTGCCGCCGCGAGCGAAACGACTCGCAGCGCTCGGAGATTGTGAAACATTACTGCCTCTCCTTACGATCGACTGAAGATAAGTCTATTCAGACAGCACGGTAATTCTCCCGCAGGTGACGAGAGTTCATGCGTCTGTTGGGGTGTGATTAGACTTAGCTGAAGGTAGGAGGGCCTCTCGTAGGCGACTGGCTGATAACACTCTTTGCGTCTGCTGAAGAAAAAGAGGATTCGACTAATAATAGCGCGGAAACTGGCGTTAAAAGAGTGGCCAGGGTGAGTGTAGCAGCCTCGCGTCGAGTGGACTTCCGCGATAACGCGTTGCCCGTAGCGCAACAATCCTGCCGACAAGGGTGGACAATTCTCGCTGTAATGAGTTCTGAACTGGCTGGAGGGTTAGCAGCCTGAACCGGCTCCTCGGCGACGATGACTTCGGCAGTCTCCGCTTTCAGACCGCACATGGGCTCCGGTTTGGGTCGGGCCTTGGCCTGGAGACCTGCACTGCAGTGACCTGCTGCTTTGCCGATGCAACAAGACATCGCATTCCCACTAGCACTGGCGCCGGCAAGCGAAAGCGAAGAGACGACGAAAGAGAACGCCAACACGGCGCAGACGACTATCCGGGCCACAACGGTCACAATACGAGTTCTCTTTGGCAGGTCTCGATTCATCGCGGTTGAGAGGTTTTGTCGAGAGCCAGATTGTGCCACCAATTCGTCGATCAGGTAAAGGCTTTACGTGAGCTTACAAGCAGCCCTTTCCGTACTCACCCGCCAGCTGAGGTATGATCCAAACGCAACCAATGACTGAGAGTAACTTACAAATGACAACAGATCCGGTTTGCGGGATGAAGGTGAATCCTAAGTCGGCGGCGGGGGAGTCTGAGTACCAGGGACACAACTATTACTTTTGTAATCCTCATTGTCTGAATAAATTTCGCGCCGAACCTGAACGTTATCTGAATGGAACTCCCAGCACTTCAGTAGTTTCACTTCAAAGCACTCAGCCCGAAGCAAGTTCCGACCAATCCTCAATTGGCAAGCAAAAATCAAAAATCACCTACACCTGTCCAATGCATCCGGAGGTCGTTAGCGACAAGCCAGGTACTTGTCCGATCTGCGGCATGGCGCTCGAGCCCACAACCGTTTCGCTGGATGACGAGGTGAATCCTGAACTCGTCGACATGACTCGGAGATTTTCGGTCTGCGTGGTCCTAACCGCTCCACTGCTCGTCATTGGCATGAGCGATCTTCTTCCTGGTGCGCCGTTGAGAATGGTTGCCTCAATGCATACCTGGAGCTGGTTGGAACTCGTACTCGCGACGCCAGTGGTGCTATGGGGTGGTTGGCCCTTCTTTGTGCGAGCCTGGCAATCGATCGCGAACCGCAGCTTGAACATGTTTACTTTGATCGGACTCGGAGTTGCCGTGGCGTACTCGTTCAGTTTGATTGCCACTGTGATTCCAGGATTGTTTCCCTCGTCGTTTCTTGAATCATCAGGAGAATTACCGATCTACTTCGAGCCAGCTGCGGTGATCGTCACGCTGGTTCTGCTGGGCCAGGTGCTCGAATTGAAGGCTCGCAGCCAAACGGGGGCGGCGATTAAGGCCTTGCTGGGCCTATCGCCGAAGACCGCGCGAAAGGTGCTTGAAAACGGCCGCGAGGCAGATGTTCCCCTCGACAGCGTCAAGCCTGGTGATTTGTTGCGAGTTCGACCTGGTGAAAAAGTGCCGGTCGACGGTGTGATAGTCGAGGGGAGCAGTGCCGTTGATGAATCGATGGTGACTGGGGAGCCGATGCCCATCAACAAGCAACCTGGTGATCAATGCATCGGGGCAACCATCAATCAGACTGGCACGTTCGTGATGCGGGCAGAGCGCGTAGGAGCAGAGACGCTGTTGGCCCAGATCGTCCAGATGGTAGGTGAAGCGCAGCGCAGTCGCGCTCCAGTGCAGAGACTGGCCGACATCGTATCAGCGTATTTCGTGCCGGCTGTCATCGTGGTCGCGGGGTTGACTTTCCTGGTCTGGAGTTTATGGGGACCGGAACCGCGTATGACTTACGCGCTAGTGAACGCTGTGGCCGTGCTGATCATTGCCTGTCCCTGCGCCCTTGGACTCGCGACTCCAATGTCGATCATGGTCGCGACCGGGAGAGCGGCGCAGCAAGGAGTGCTGTTCCGAAACGCAGAGGCGATTGAGGTGCTGCGTCAGGTCAACACGCTGGTCGTCGATAAGACGGGGACACTCACAGAAGGCAAGCCGAGGGTTGTGTCATTGGCGACCGCGCGAGGTTTCGCTGGTCCGCAATTGCTGCGGCTTGCCGCGAGTGTCGAGAAAGGTAGCGAACATCCGCTGGCCTCGGCGATCGTCTCGCGGGCAACAGAAGAGCGACTCGATCAGACTGGTATGAGCCGGTTTGAATCTGTTACCGGAAAAGGTGTGATTGGTGAGGTTGAGGGCAGGCGAGTGGCCGTCGGAAATCAACGGTTGCTGGAAGATTTGAAGATAGATTTAGCTGACTTTGCCGAGAAAGCCGAGGAGATGCGAGCCGACGGACAAACCATCGTGTTTGTCGCCCTCGACGGTCAAGTAGCTGGACTTATCGGTATCGCGGATCCGTTGAAAGCGTCAGCCCCGCAGGCAATCACTCAGCTGCACCAGGAGGGCATTCGGATTGTGATGTTGACGGGCGATAGTAGCACCACGGCCAAGTCCGTCGCGCGAAAGTTGAAGATTGATGAAGTGATTGCCGAACTGCTGCCGGAACAAAAGTTGGAAGCAGTGAAACAACTGCAAGCGAAAGGCCTCGTCGTGGCGATGGCGGGTGATGGCATCAACGATGCTCCTGCGCTGGCGCAAGCGAATGTGGGAATTGCGATGGGTACCGGCACGGACGTCGCGATGAAAAGCGCGGACGTAACGCTGATAAAGGGAGACCTCGGAGGTATCGTGCGGGCCCGGGTGTTGAGTCGAGTGACGATGACGAACATCAAGCAGAATCTTTTCTTTGCTTTTCTTTACAACTCGCTCGGTGTTCCGATCGCTGCGGGTGTTCTTTATCCGATTTTCGGCATTCTCTTGAGCCCGATGCTGGCGGCCGCAGCGATGAGTTTCAGTTCGGTGTCAGTAATCGCAAATGCTTTGCGCCTGCGTCACGCAAAGCTGTAGCGAGTTTAATGCCCGAGTGATGCCACGGCCTTGCGCCGTGGTCTTTCACGTTCAGAGCTTGAAAAAATGCAACCAAAATTCCTGCAGATGCCACGGCCTTGCGCCGTGGTCGTTCACGTTCACGGCTTGAAATCCCATCGTAATTGTTCGGATAAGGTCAATTCTTAGCAGCAAACGTGAGCAACCACGGCGCAAGGCCGTGGCATC
>DATFRK010000580.1:0-3976 GCA_035263325.1 Pyrinomonadaceae bacterium
GAATACACCTGCGAGTTATGATCAACCGCGTATATCCTGCCGTCAGCTACCGCCAACCCGCTGAAATGCACCCACGTGTCCATCAGATCGCTGCTGTCCCACAAGACCTTGCCTGTTGTTGCATCTAAGGCATACAGCATTGCTCGTTGAGTCCTGCCTTCGCGTTCGGCGTTTGTCAGTAGTGTAAGTTTGTTCCACTTGATTATGCCGCCTTCTTTTGTTTGCTGCACATTCTCACCTGTTGACAGGACAAACAAGACACCGTTTGCAATCACCGGCGGGTCGGGAACATTGAGATCGCACGATGTCCATTGAGGTTCGAGTCTTGGTTTCTTCGAGACGCTATCGAAGGCAATCTTGAAAGCCATGATCTGGCCGTGAGGTGTGTCGCCATTTGAGATTGGAAACTTCGGCGCTTTTTTGGAAGGCGGACCCCAGATCGGCGCGTAGACCCAGCTTTCACCGTTCACGTCGGTCCAGGCAGAGAGCGCGCCCCACACTCCTTTGCCTTCAAACGTGTCTTCATCGTTGGCCAGTCTCGGAGTGATGAACAGAGGCGTATGATGATCTTTTGACCCAAGTGAATCGGCATCCATTAAATATATGACGCCTTCCTTTCCTCCGACTGCAAGCAGTTGATAGTTTTGATTCGCGAACCAGACCGGACTCGTGCAACTGATGTCCCAATCGTAATCATTAATGTCTTTCCAGTTGCGGGGCGTGTAGTAATCGACCAACCGCAAATCATCGATTGAGGCTGCGACGATGCTGCTTCCATAAAAACCTCTTGAAGGCTCCCATAAACCATCACCTGTTGCTCCGTAAACCTTTCCATTCGAACCAATAACAGGACCGCCCCGTCCCCATATCCCGCCGCCGCCGGCGTTGTTCACAAGAAAGTGTCGAGTGATTGGATTGAACGGCTCTCGTACATCCATCAAGTACAGGCCGGAAGCTCCCCCGCCGCAACCCTGGGACAATGAAGTGTAAATTACTCCCTTAACAAAATTGAGGCTCCAACTCTTTGAGAAAGGCGGTACGAATTGAATCGGTCCGAAACGGTTACTGCCGGTTCCAAGATCGACGCCGAGCAGCTTGCCGTCCATTGTGATCAAGTAAAGGATGCCCGCTCGTCTGTCGATAACCGGAGTGGCATTGAGATTATTGGGGCATAGCCACTGATCGGGTTTACTTGGAGTGCTGTAGCTCTGAAGCTCACGAGACCAAATGATGGAGCCGGACTGTGCATCAATAGCATGAATATTGTTAGAGCTTCCTGCGACGTAGACTAGAGTCTTCGTTCCCTGCGAGGTCACAACATCGCTTGCGACAAGCGGTGCGGTGAGAGCGGCGAGCGCCTTGGGTTTGTTGTTTACTTTGGTTTTCCATTTCAGTTCAAGATAGGCAACGTTCTGTGCTGAGAGCGTGAATTCTTCTCTGGCCCAACCGGAGCGTTGTGGGTCGTGAGCGAAGGTCGGCCAGTCTGCGGCATTGGCAAAAGTAGCCAGAGAGAGCGCTACAAAGATAACTCGGATTAGATGCTTTGTTGGCATCGGGGTCCCTCCAAGGAACATTGGCGACATCTCGTTATTGACCAATTGGGAACAACTCGGCGCTAACTATTAAGCCCCGGTGTTGCGCTGTCAACTCCTCGGAAGATTCTTTCTTGTTTCTGGGAACACGCCCTCAACGACCCGGTGAGTGTGAAAAATTCCAATCGCACCCGCCCCCTGTCACTCCGCAGGAGGGTCATGTTTATAGCCAGGCGGCACTCAGAGTGTTGCCCTCCGTCACGAGGGTCATGTGCTCTTGAATTTGAGTAGCCGGTGGAAGTTTGATATGGCCCTCCTGGCGGAGGGCGACGCGCCCAGTTACGCCTGACTATAAACATGGCCCTCCTGCGGAGGGACCGGGCGGACGTGCGATTCGGACTCTTCACACCCACGCAGACACACGCTGCATCGGTGAAGGCCATTGGTGTTCTATTGTGACTTGGTACGATACGAGGTTAAGTCAGGAAGTGAAAACCTAATTCCGCGCATTTGTCTCGACGATTCGTCCTAACGCATTCGACAACAGATCCGTCTTGAATCCGAATGGCCCCGCTTCGCTTTTAAAGGCCACTCGCCCGTTCTTATCAATGAGGTAGAGCCTGTCAGGCCAGGCAGTGTACGCGTTCTCAGTGCTGTTATCGATCTTATCAACCAGCGCCGGGAATTCTATGCCTAAATTGACAGCGCACGTTCCAGCAATATTAGTCCGTTCGTCATAGCGTTTTGGGTTCTCGAAGACTATATTTTCTTTCTCGTTTATTGCCATTTGCCAGGCATCGCTGGCATGCGCTTCCTGGATATAAACCAGGAAGAATTCTACTTGATCCTTGTACTGTTGATAGAGGCTGTTAAGAGCGGGAACCTCCCGCCTGAACGGCGGTCAGGTATAACTGCCGAAGACCAACACAACCGGCTTTTCTCCACGAAACGCAGAGAGCTGGACGGTATTCTTGTTATCAAGCTGCTCCAGAGAAAAATCAGGAGCGACGTCACCAACTTTTATTTGGCCGCTTCGAGCGTATAACCACATAGGCTTGAAGGGGAACACCATAAACACCAGACCGGGAGTCTTGGCCATCACGCTGCTGAAGACTTCGGGCCGTTGGAACATAGCAGTGAAGAGTCCGATGAGCACAACCGCGTACACAAGAACTATAACGAGAAGTATCCTAAGCGCTTTTCGCATATTAGTTGCCTCAGGAATGGCGTTAAAATCGTGACGACAATATCAAATGCATAGCCCATTTTCAACGGGCGTTTCCGTGGTGTGATAATGTCGCTATCAATCTACAAATCGCCGGAGGATCCAACGATGAATGGCTCAATGAGTCGCCGTCGCTTTCTTTTGAAGTCTGCCAACATTATCGGAGGAGTGGGCCTGATGAGCTTAACCGGTGCAGAGTTTCAGGGAGCACAAAAAGAACTTTTTCCGATTTCTCTTGCAGAGTGGTCTTTGCATCGCACTCTCTTCGCCAAGAAGCTAGACCACCTTGACTTTGCGCGGACGGCCAAAGAGGATTACGGCATCTCTGCCGTCGAGTACGTCAATCAATTCTTCAAAGATAAGGCCAAGGATCAAAAATACCTGGCCGAGATGAAAAAGCGAACAGGCGATCTGGATGTAAGAAACGTGCTCATCATGATCGACGAAGAAGGCGCGTTGGGCGATATCGATGAAAGTCGACGCAAACAAGCGGTGGAGAACCACTACAAGTGGGTCGAAGCAGCCAAATTTCTCGGATGTCACTCGATCAGAGTGAACGCGCAGAGCCAGGGTGAATACACTGAACAACTTGAACGCGCTGCCGACGGGCTGCGGCGGCTGACCGAATTCGGCGCCCAACGCGAGCTCAACGTTATTGTGGAGAATCATGGAGGACTTTCTTCGAATGGCGAGTGGCTGAGCTCAGTCATAAAGAAGGTGAATCACCCACGCTGTGGAACATTGCCTGACTTCGGAAACTTTAATCTTGGCAACGGGCAACAGTACGACCGCTACAAGGGCGTAAAGGAAATGATGCCGTTCGCCAAAGGTGTTAGCGCCAAGTCAATGGACTTCGACGAACAGGGCAACGAGACAAAAATCGATTACCCGAGAATGATGAAGATCGTCATTGACGCAGGCTACCGCGGCCACGTCGGCATCGAGTACAGCGGCGAGCGATTGAGCGAGCCCGACGGGATCCGGGCAACCAAGAAACTCCTGGAGCGTGTCCGCGCAGAATTGGCCAAAACCAGTTAGATTACTGCCCAACCTTAAACGTAGAGGACAATGTTATGTCAATCACAAAACATTTCCCCGTCGGCGGCGACTCAATCAGTCGCCGCGATTTTGTTCGCGGCGCAGCGTGCTCAGCAGCGCTCACAATTGTGCCGCGCCGAGTGCTCGGAGGCGTTGGCTATGTCGCACCGAGTGAAAAACT
>DATFRK010000581.1:0-18055 GCA_035263325.1 Pyrinomonadaceae bacterium
CAGCTTGCCGCACCTCAAAGTTGGCACTCCAAATTTACTTTTTAGTCAGTTTTCGGACGCTTTCCAGCAGTTTTTCCAGGTCCAGGGGTTTGGTGAGATGTTCCGCAAAGCCTTCTTTGCTGGCCCGATCCACATCCGACCGCCGACCGTATCCCGTTAAGGCAATCGCCGGAACGTTGGCCATCCGTTCGAGGGCCCGCAGGTTTTGGAGCAACTGGTAACCGTCCATCTCGGGCATCGAGATGTCAGAAATTACCAAGTCGAAAGGGTGCTTGTTGGCCAGCCCCAAAGCTTCAGCGCCGCTACGCGCCGTCTTGACCGATGCCCCTTCCATCTGCAGCAGCCGGCTAAGCATTTCCGTCGTTTCACTCGAATCATCGACCACCAGAATTGACTTGTCCGTCAACCCTCCGGCGTAGCTTTCCACGTCCGCCGACAGCTGGCCCAGAGCCGCGGCTCGCAACGGCAGGAACACAGTAAAGCGCGCTCCCTTACCTTTACCTTCAGACTCTGCCCTGACCCAACCGCCGTGTCGTTCCGCTAACTGCTTAACCAGGGCTAGTCCAATCCCCAGGCCACCTTGTCTTCTGGCACTACTGCTGTCAGCTTGCCGAAAGATTTCAAAAACGTGCGGCAAAAAATCCGGAGGTATTCCCTGCCCGGTGTCTTCAACGATCAACTCGGCAATGTTATCGACTCGCTTCAGCGAAATTTGGATCCTGCCCCCGGACCCGGTGAACTTGACCGCATTGTTGAGTAGGTTCCAGGCAATTTGTCCCAGGCGTACCGGATCTCCTTCGACGATGAGGTCTTGATTGTCTGCCTCAACAAACAGGTCAAGGGTGATGGCCTTCTCGTCAGCTTCAGCCTTCACCGTCTCGATGGCATCGTTGATGATTGTCGACAAGGAGACTGTTTGCCGGTTAATAGCCAACTTGCCCGTTTGCAGCCGGGAAAGATCGAGTAAGTCAGAAACGAGTTGTGATTGCGCCAGCGCGTTTCGCCGGATTACGTCCGCGGCTTTGGTGACAAAGGTCTGTGCCCCTGGTGTTTCACTGCGACGCAGGATCTCGGAGTAACCGATCACTACATTTAGCGGATTACGGAGCTCATGCGAGAGAGTAGCAAGGAATTCATCCTTTACCTTGTTAGCTCCTTCAGCTTCGGCGCGCGCGACTTGTTCCCGTTCCAGCAGTTTCGCCTTCTCTTCTTCGGCGTTTTTTCTTTCGCTGATGTCTATCGAAACTCCCACCACACCGATGGGCAGTCCCTTATCGTTATTGATTAGCGAGTCAGTGACCAGCGCCGGAAAAGTCGATCCATCTTTCCGGCGCAGGAGCAACTCACCTGACCAACTCTGTCCGTCCTGCAAAAACGAAAAGATCTCTTTAGCCTGCTCCAGCGAATCTCGTGGCAGCACGCGATCGAAGATATTTGCCCCAATGGCTTCCGTTGTCGTCCAACCATAGAGCGATTCGGCAAACGCGTTCCAAAAGAGAATCTTTCCTTGAAGGTCCGTCGCCACCACCGCCTGCTCAACCGCATTGAGCAGCCTGGCTTGAAAGGCTATTTCCCGTTCTGCTTGTTTGCGTCCCGTGATATCGCGGGCAATTTTTGAGGCTCCGACAATAGTTCCCAGCTCGTCTCGCACTGGGGAGACGGTGATGGAGACGTTGATGAGAGCACCGTCTTTGCGACGCCTGACAGTCTCAAAGTGGTCGATCGGAAGGCCGGCACAAATGCGGCTCAAGATGACCGGCTCTTCGTCTACGCGGTCGGGAGGAATCAGAATCAGGATCGGCTGTCCGATCGCCTCCTCAGCCGTGTAACCAAAGATTCGTTCCGCCCCTTTATTCCAGCTGCTGATAACGCCGTTCAGATCTTTGCTGATGATGGCGTCGTCAGACGAGGCGACGATCGATGCCAGCAGGTGACTGGTCACCTCCCCCTCTTTGCGCTCGGTGATATCGCGTAGATAAACCGTCAACCCGTCAGCAGAGGGATAGGCATGAGCCTCAAACCAAACTCCTTCCACTAGCTTGGAGGGCAGTTCAAAATGGATCGGTCGCTGCTCCGCGACAGCCTTGTGGAAGTTAGGATAGAGTAGTGACTCGGACGCCTTGGGAAACACATCCCAGATCGATCGCCCGATTAGTTCGTCTCGGCTCTTTTGAAAACGTATTTCGGTCTGCCTGTTGACGTCGGTAAAACGCCAGTCACGATCCAGCGAGTAGAAGAGATCAGTGATGCTCGAGAGAATCTTGGTAATGCGCTTGTTCGAAGAAACCAACGCTTCAATGGTTCGATCTCGTTCACGATTTGCCTCGCCCAGGTCGATCTCGTAGAGGCGCGCATTCCACAAGGCGATGGCTGCCTGATCGGCAAGTGCGGAAAGTTGCCATTCCTCTTCCTCTGTAAGCGGAGTTTTCCGAGCCACGACAATCATGCCGTTGAGAGATTGCTTGGCGATTATGGGCACTGAAGTAAGGGTTTCAAAGGGACCGAGGTCCAGGAGTTGATGGAGCCTGCGAATTACATCCTCCTCCATATGGCCCACGAAGGCCTCGGCCAATTCTTGGTCAACTCCTAGTGATGATCGCACACGCAACTGCCCATCCTTCTCAACCAGCAAGAGTAAACAAATGTGCGCATCCACTAACTGGGTTGCGTTAGTTACTATCAGATTCAGTACTTCATCAAAATTCAGGGAGGTGGTAATGGCGCGATTGATTTCCGCCAGTCGTCGGTAGGGGTCCTTCTTTTCCGATCCGCGCAGGACCTTAGCTGACGTCATTTCTCTTCCTTGACAGCGACTCCCTGGGTGCTGATATTCAAGTACCGTAAGTGGTTATTGTGGGCGCTGCCCCTGGTCTTAATAATCCTGATGGTGCGGTCCATTTCGTCTCCCGCCCTGAACCCGAGCAGGATGAGATTGTCGCTCATATTGGAGACTTCCTGCTCGGTGATCCCGTGAATTTCAAACAGTTCCCGCAGTTCAAAAGTCATGATGCAAGTAACGTTTTCGACCGCAAACCACTGGGTGAGTGCATAGATAAAGTCCGCGAACCGTCTGTGATCAATACTGCATCGTTCCAGGTCGCCCAGGGAATCGATGACCACCCGCCGCACTTTACCGCTGCGAACCCGCGCAAATAATTCAGCAGCCACGCTGTCTAGCTGCATTTCCACCGGCGAGCGGTACAACAACTCGAAATCTCCCGAACTCAATAACTCATCCGGCTTCCACCCCAGGTTCAGCATTATTCGTGCCATTTGGTCGGGGTTTTCCTGGAATCCGACAAAGATCCCCGGTTCGCCGTTAAGGGCGCCCTCCCGAATGAAGTTCAGACCAACAATGGTCTTGCCGGAGCCGCTAGGCCCGGCGAGCAGCGTCGTGCTGCCGCGCCAGAACCCTTGTTCCACCATCTCGTCCAGGCCATGGATTCCCGTATTCACTCTTTCGACTTTGGGTTGATAGTGAGGTGTAATGCGGGGCGTCAAAAGACGTGGGAACATCTCGATCCCCTCCTCATTGATGGCGAAGGCGTGCATTCCCGGTATCGAATCTGAGCCGCGCAGTTTTTCCACCCGCACGAATCTCTGCTCACGCACGTTCGTCGAGACTTTCATCAGATTAAGCACCGTATCCGCCACCGCGAACTCCGGCAGAGTGGTCGTCATTTCCTGCGCGTATTCGCCTATCAGAAAGCTGGTGCATTGATAAGAGGACAAGGCACTCGCCAGATCGTAAATCGCCAGCCGGCGGGCCCGTGTCGTGGAGAGAATCTCATTCAAGGCTTTGAAAGAATCAATGAAAAGAAATCTGGGCTTGTACTGCACAAACAGATCCGTTACTACCTCGGGAAGCTTGTCGATTCCTTCGTTGCGAAGGATTGTTCCCAGGTCCTCGTAGAAAACGGAGACACCAACCTGCCGCGGATTGAAGAAGGAATACGATTGTCCGTGGGCGATGAATTTTTCGAGCGGTTCGGAAAGTGTAGTCAGATAGAGAGCCGGCGCTTCCGGTGAACCATTTTTGAAAGCGATCTGCTCAGCCAGTATTGTTTTGCCGGTTCCCGGAGCACCCATCAAGACCGAAATGGTATTGGCTGTGATGCCGCCGTAAAGGATCTCATCCAACCCGGGACAACCGGTTGGTATTTTCTCGATCATACGCCTGTCTACCTTTTCTTAATCTGGGCAATAAGTTGCTCGACGGTGTCAATCAGTAAGTCTTCACTGATCGGTTTAACCAGGAAAGCGTCGGCGCCAACTTCGTCAGCCCGATCGCGCGCATGAAGGTGACTAAAAATGAGCACCAGGATGTGGCAGGTTTCCGGGTTGGCCTTCAATTCGCGACAGAGACTTAGCCCGTCGAGCTTAGGCACCAGGATCTCCGTCACGACAATAGTGGGCTTCAATTCCTGGGCTCGTTTAAGCGCGGACAGACCATCGCTCGCGAACTCGACCGAGTAACCCGCCTGTTCCAGGAAATAGCGTTCAAGGCGCTGTACTACCGGGTTTCGTTCAACGACGAGGATAAGTGCACGCTCATTCGTGCCCGAGTCACCAGGACCTGCTGGATCTCGAGGGGACATAATTTTGCTGAGGGGGAAAGCTTGGAATCGGTGGAACTTAGGCGGAAACTTTATAATAAGGTCGCGGTGGTAGACAAGCCGGGAATTTTTGCTCCGCTATGGCGCCCGGTCGCTGCCCTCGAAAGCAGCGCGGGCACTTGAAATTCTCTGATTACTCAGCCAAGATCGAATTTGCCCGCCATGATCGAAAGCGGATCAGCGCGGGGCACTCCAAGCCAATGTCTCAACAATCCCCTGAAGCAAATCCGAAAATGCGAATAGAAACTGACTCGATGGGCGAAATCGAAGTGCCCAGCGACAAGTATTGGGGCGCACAAACCCAACGTTCTCTGCACCACTTCAATATCGGCGACGACCGGATGCCGCGCGAAATGATTCGCGCCCTGGGCATACTCAAAAAGGCAGCCGCCCTCGTTAATGAGGAACTCGGTAAGCTCGACGCCGAGAAAGCAAAGCTAATCGTCGAAGCATGCGACGAAGTCATTGCCGGCAAACTTGACGAGCATTTTCCCTTGCGCGTCTGGCAAACAGGAAGTGGCACGCAGACGAACATGAATGCCAACGAGGTCATTTCCAATCGCTCGATTGAACTCGCTGGCGGCGTGATGGGCAGCAAGAAACCGGTTCACCCGAACGACGACGTCAACATGTCGCAGTCGTCGAACGATACCTTCCCAACGGCGATGTATATCGCGGCGGCGGAACAATTGAGCAAACTCATTCCGCGCATCCAGGAAGTACACGATGTCATTCACCGCAAAGCGCAAGAGTTTGCTGACGTGGTAAAGATTGGTCGCACACACCTGCAGGACGCGACTCCCTTGACAGTGGGCCAGGAGATGTCCGGGTGGGCCAGCCTGGTTGACCGTGATATCGACCGCTTGAAGCTGGCGCTGCCAGGTTTGTTTGACCTGGCGATTGGAGGCACTGCGGTCGGCACTGGTCTGAACTCGCATCCGGAATTCGGTGAACGTGCCGCGCAAAAAATTTCCGCCTTGACCGGGCTACCGTTCAAATCTCATCCCAACAAGTTTGCTGCGTTATCAGCTCACGATGAAGTTGTTTTTGCCAGCGGTGCGTTGAAGACGCTGGCCGGGTCGCTGATGAAGATTGCCAACGATGTGCGCTGGCTGGCTTCTGGTCCACGCTGTGGGTTGGGAGAATTGATCCTGCCCGAGAACGAGCCTGGTTCTTCGATCATGCCTGGCAAAGTCAATCCCACGCAGAGCGAAGCCATAACCATGGTCGCGGTGCAAGTTTTTGCCAACGACCTGGCCACCAGTTTTGGCGGCTCGCAGGGTAACTTCGAGTTGAATGTTTACAAGCCCGTCATGATTCACAACCTGTTGCATTCGATCAGGCTGTTGCATGACGCGAGTCACAGTTTTGTTGAGTATTGTCTGAAGGGAATTGAACTCAATCGTGAGCAGATCGATGAACATTTGCGCGACTCGCTGATGCTCGTCACCGCACTCAACCCTCATATTGGTTACGACAAGGCGGCCAAGGTAGCCAAGAACGCACACCGCAAAGGAATCAGTTTGCGGGAATCGGCTGTCGAACTAGGTTTTTTGACCGCTGAAGAATTTGACAGTTATGTGAAGCCTGAAGAGATGACTCATCCGTAGTCTTAAAATTCAAAGTGACTATTTACTGAGGGGCGGACCAGCAGTTCCGCCCTGATCGTGTTTAGAAGGGATCCCCCAATTGCCCGATAAGAACGACAAAGTAAAAGAGAATATTTGCGGCGCTTTTTACGTTGACTCCTCGTGTATTGATTGTGACGTTTGCCGGGATACAGCTCCGGAGAATTTCAAAAGGTCAGATGAGAATAGTTATTCATTTGTCTTCAAGCAGCCCGAGACGGAGGAGGAGAGGACGCTCTGTGAGGAGGCGCTCACCTGTTGTCCGGTGGAGGCAATCGGGAACGATGGGTAGCCGTTTACTTCGTACTTTGTGCTTGGTGCTTGGTACTTCGTGATTGGTTTTCACTCCGGTGGGAGTGAGATGTTTATAGCCCGAGACGCAGATGAAAACTGCACTCCGGTAGGAGTGCAATGTGTACTGATCGGAGATGCGGATGAAATGCTGCGGTCGGTCCGAACTAGCGTGCCACTCCTACCGGAGTGGGCTCCGGGCGGCAACTTGAAACTATAAACATGCCACTCCTACCGGAGTGAAACCAATAACGAAGTACAAAGCACCCAGCACCAAGTACCAGGCGCAAACTCCTCAATCTATTTCAATCCTCAACTCATCCCCTTCCTTACTGACCTTGTAAGTCCGGATCCGCTCGCTCACTGTCAAACACTCACCCGTGCGCACGTCAAACTGCCAGCCGTGCAATGAACACTCGACAATGTGCCCACAAATTGTTCCGTCAGAAAGCGACGCGCCTCTGTGTGGACAGCTATTGTCGGTGGCATAATATTCGCCATTCACATTGTAGATAGCCAACTCATCGCCATTGTGAAGGGGAATTCGCGCACAGGTCCCGGGTTTTAGCGCTTCTATTCCTTCAATGGTGAACGTTTGGCAGTTGGCTGTCTGCGTTGTCGCGGCGTCGGAATTAGTATCGAATGACTCCATCAAATGAATGGTAACAAAACAGAATCGGCTCAACAAAAATGGCGTATCGTAAGGAGTGTGCAAGAAAATGTCCGCCCGAGCGTTCTCCACTCCAGCGGCGCAAACTTCACTCTCTCCAGCCGTGAATATCGATTTTTACAACGGATGGGTTTAGCGAAGGAGAGGAAATGAAACGATTGGTAGGGGTAATTTCACTTATAGCAATTCTGTTTGGCGCGACTGCGGTCCTGGTGGCTGCCGAGCCCCCGAACGAAATAACTGTCAGGGGTCGTCTGAAAAGGACTATTGAACCCGGAGGCTGGGTGATTACGACAGGCACAACTGAGTACTTGATTATTAACTCTAGTAACTTTCAGGCTGAAGACTGGTTCAAAGAGGGCACTGAAGTAGAGGCGGTGGGCGAGACAAAGCCAGACGTCGTGTCAACTTTTATGGAAGGAACTCCCTTCGCCGCACGTTTGCTGCGGCCGGTCGGTCAATCCAACACGAGTGTCACTGCGGAGAACAAACGCACACGGGTGTTGGTGACCGGAGATGCGATAGTCCAGGCCCAACCCGACACCGCAATTCTGACGATTTCGGTGGTGACGCAGGCCAAGCAGGCGATCGATGCGCAACAACAGAATGCTACTAAGAGTGATGCGGTAATGCGTGCTGTTAAGGCAGCTGCCGGAGCTGGTGCGGAGGTTAAGACGAGTGGCTACAGTCTCCAACCGCAAAGAGTCTTTAAAGAAGGACAACCACCAAACATCTCGGGCTACGAAGCGCGGAATAGTGTGACCGTCACCATGAGTGATCTGACAAAAGTCGGCTCAGTGATCGACGCCGCGGGCCAGGCTGGTGCGAATGATTTGGCTGGAATCTCCTTTACGCTGAGACAAGATCGGCCCGCCCGTAACCAGGCACTAAGCGAAGCTACGGCGGAGGCGATTAGCAAGGCCCGGGTAATTGCCCAAGCGCTTGGCGGAAAAGTAGTAAGGATTGTTGAAGTTCAGGAAGAAGGTTTTCAACGTCCACCGCAGCCGCTGTACCAGGAGAATTTGATGATGAGAAGTACTGTGGCAGCGGCGCCAACCCCGATCCAGGTAGGTTCGCTGGATATCAGTTCGCGCGTGCAATTGGTGGCGGAGATCGAGACGAATATGTAACCGTCCTTAGGTTCTAAGTTGTAGTCCCCCCTAGAGAGTGCGGGCGAACCGCCCGCACTCCCAGAAGCCCCCATTCAAATTCATTTGCTTGCTGCGTCTGCAGGCGCAGTCAAGTTTTTATTTCCTTGCAAGGAGGGAAGCAATGGCCAGATATAGCGATCGCTTTGATGACGACCGGGAACTCTACGTGCGTGAAGAACGAAGCGAGAGACGTCCCGGTGAATACGACGACCCGTATCGTCGCCGCAGGAATATCGAGGATGAACGCCGGTTAGATCACCGGCTCGGCAGGTTTGGAGAACGGGCAGCTTACGAATACGACGAACCACGTTACAGTGAACGCCGGGAACCGTTTCGCGACGGCCGGACAGACGACTCGCTCGCTCCCAATAGAGAATCCTGGAGGCGTCAAGCTCGGGAATATTACGGTCCTGCTCGCTCGCGTCTTCGTTGTCGCGAAATCATGACTCGCGACCTGGCGGTGGCCACCCGCGACACTACCCTCAGAGAGGTAGCGATCATGATGAAGCAAGAAGACACGGGTGTGATACCGGTGGTAGATCATGAGGTAAATGAGGGAAATGGAAAGACCGCGAACGACGACCGGAAGTATGAGACCCGGGGCTACGGTCGCGGAAAACTTGCCGGCCTGATAACCGATCGGGACATTGCGCTGCGCGCGGTGGCCGATGATAAGGACTGTGCCGTCACCCGCGCCGAGTCAATCATGACCACCGACATTCATTCCGCGCGGCCGAATGATCGCGTGGTCGACGTGCTGCGCACAATGGGTAATAAGCAGGTGCGTCGCATTCCAGTGGTGGGTGAAGACAACCGTCTGTTGGGGATGATTTCCATGGCAGATGTGGCGGTTGAGACCGAGGCAGACCAGGAACTGGCTGAGGCGATCGAGGAAATCTCGAAGCATTCTTCAATTTGGCGGAGGATGTTCGGTTAATCGTTTTGCTCTTGGAGTGCGCTGACCCGTCGCCGCTTTGTGATCAGTCAAGATTCACGCACCGGCGCTGACAAGTCGGCGCACTCCAAGGGCCCCTTTTCACGTTTGCCATTTTCCCTTATGCTCTGGCTATGCGAAACACAGATCGTGAGTTCTCGCTGATTCCGCAAAATCAGCGAGTGCGGCCGTCAGGTCGATTGTGGAACCCTTCGGCCGATGTCTATCGTTCTAATGATGGTTGGATCGTGAAAGTGGATTTGGCGGGAGTCTGTTCCGACGATTTGGAGATTGTGATCAACAACGCCGATATGACGATACGAGGCTGTCGCAGAGACACTCATTATCGCGAAGGATTCACCTATCACCAGATGGAGATCACCTATAGTCGCTTCGAGAAAACGATCCAGTTTCCAGCTCCAATTGAGGGTGCTTCAATCGTGCACAATTACGACGACGGATTTCTAATCGTGAAAGTGATTACCGGGTAGGACGAATGAAGGCTCGGGCAGAATTGGTTGAATTGATGATTGGGTAACTGTCATGGCGGAAGACAAGACCGAACCAGCAACGACTTCAGACACCACGCAACCTACAGATGTGCAGCCGGCGCCATCAGCTGCGCCTTTCGAAATTGCCGTTTTGGCTCTGCAGAACCTGACCCTGTTCCCGGAGACTGTTGTTCCGCTGGGGGTGGGCCGGCCCCGCTCAATAGCCGCAGTCGAAGCGGCGCTTTCAACTCCCGAAAAACTGTTAGCTTGCATCACCGTAATTCCTGACAAGACGAGCGACGGCGACGCGAGTGCCCAGCACCTCTTTACCGTCGGTACGCTGGTAATGATCAAGCGCATGGAACGTTTGCCCGAAGGAATGCGGATCGTCGCCCAGGGCACCGAGCGCATAAAAGTGATCGAATGGAAGCAAGAGGATCCTTACCTGCGCGCGGTTGTGCAGGTCCTGCCCGAACCACAGGTGGTTGATCCGGAGCCGGTAGAGGCTGCCAAAAGAAATTTGCAGGACATGATCCAGCGAGCGTTGGCGCTATTGCCAAGTGTGCCACCGGAAGTTCGAGTGGCAGTGATGGGAAGTGTCGAACCGATCCGCCTGGCGTACTTCCTGGGTTCGATTCTTAACCTGGGTGTCGAAGAAGAACAGAAGATGTTGGAAGCAGACACGGCTGACGAGCTGTTGCGTTTGGCCCACTCTAGTATGGCCCGGGAGATCGAGATCCTGGAGTTGCGTTCCAAGATTGCGGTCGAGGCGCAATCTGAAATGGACAAGGCACAACGTGACTACGTGTTGCGCCAACAGATGAAAGCCATCCAAAAAGAGCTGGGTGACGATGAAGGCGGCGAAGCTGCAGAAGCCGCACTGCTGCGCGAACGTTTAGAAAAAGCAGATCTGCCTGACGAGGTGCGAGTTGAAGCCGAACGCGAGTTGAAGCGCCTGGAGCGACTGCCCGCGGCGGCGCCCGATTATCACGTGATTCGCACGTACCTCGAGTTTGTGTTGGAACTACCGTGGAAGAAGTCGTCAGAAGATAAACTGGACCTGGCTGAGGCCCAACGAATTCTCGATGAGGATCATTACGGCCTCGAAGATGTAAAAGAGCGCATCCTCGAGTTTCTCGCCGTCATCAAACTTCGCCCCGATACGAAGAGTCCCATTCTCTGCTTCGTTGGTCCTCCGGGAGTGGGCAAGACAAGTTTAGGAAGATCGATCGCCCGCTCACTTGGTCGTCAGTTTGAGCGGATGTCGCTGGGAGGTGTGCGTGACGAGGCTGAGTTGCGTGGTCATCGGCGCACCTATATCGGCGCGATGCCCGGGCGCATCATCCAGGCGTTTCGCCGCGCTGGTGTTAACAATCCGGTGATGATGCTGGACGAGATCGACAAACTGGGCAACGACTACCGGGGAGATCCCGCCGCCGCCCTGTTGGAGATCCTGGATCCGCAGCAGAACAGCACCTTTCGCGATCATTACCTTGATCTGCCGTTTGACTTATCGAAAGTGTTTTTTATTGCCACCGCGAATCAGCTCGGCCCAATTCCGGCGCCGTTGCGCGATCGGATGGAAGTAATCCGACTGGCCGGTTACAGCGATCGGGAAAAGCTGGAAATTGCGCGGCGCTATCTAATTCCCAGGCAAACGACAGAAAATGGTCTAAACAATGCCCAACTGAAGATCGAGAACGACGCGGTTGAGCTGATTGCAGGTCGGTACACTCGTGAGGCGGGTGTGCGTCAGCTGGAGCGAAATATTGGCAGTGTGGCGCGCAAAGTGGCGTTTAAGATTGCCCAGGCACAGGCAGAGTCGGTCACTGTTAATGCTGCCGACATCTCCGAATATCTTGGCCCACCGGTTTTCTATCCGGAACAAGCCCGCAAAGAACTGCCGGCCGGAGTGGCCACGGGAATGGCCTGGACCGAGATGGGCGGCGAAGTTTTGTTTATCGAAGCAACTCTACTCCCTGGCGGTCGCGGCCTGACGATTACCGGACAGCTCGGAGAGGTCATGCAGGAGTCAGCCCGCGCAGCGCAATCTTATCTTTGGTCGCATGCGGCGGAGTTTGGCATTAACCCGAACATGTTTCGCGACTACGGCGTGCATTTACATGTGCCTGCTGGGGCTATTCCCAAGGATGGACCAAGCGCCGGTGTCACGATCACCTCAGCCTTAGCCTCGCTCTATACCGGGCGGAGAGTCAGGCCAGATACTGCGATGACCGGTGAAATCACGCTTTCGGGCCTTGTGTTTCCCATTGGCGGCGTAAAGGAAAAAGTGCTGGCGGCCCACCGCGCGGGTATTCGGCGGGTATTGATTCCGAGTCGCAATGAGGCGGATGTTGAGGACATCCCGGAAGACGTGCGCAAGGATCTGCAGTTAGTATTTGTGTCGCGCATCAGTGAAGTGATCGATAGCGCGCTGGAGGTGCTGGTCGCGAATCCTCCGCCCCCTCTGGTCCACCCGGAGCACCCTGGCGCTCGGGCCAGTGAGGAACCGGAGCCGATCGTAGTGCAAGGTCTTACGAAACCCTAGTCACGCTAGTGCCAGTTCTGGGCTACCCACCAAAATATGTCCGTCGAGGCGTAAGAGTCTGAGCACAAAGAGAGCACTCCGGTGGGAGTGAGATGTCTATAGTTGCGAGTCTGAGCGCAAAGAGACCACTCCGGTGGGAGTGAGATGTTTCAGCGAAAACCATGAACATCCCACTCCTACCGGAGTGGTCTTCTGTCTGCGCAACTTAAGCTATAAACATTCCACTCCTACCGGAGTGAATACCAGAGCCCAAGGCCCAAAGCCCTAAGGCCCAAACTCCAAGACCAAAGGCCCAAAGCTCTAAGGCAACGCCTCGACATTCAGATAGAACTTAAATGCTCCTCCACTCTTCACGCCCAGCAGGAATTGCACATTTACACTCGCCCCATTCGCCAATGGTGTCGCGAGGGTAATCGTCCCTACTGAAAGCGTACTGTTGAGTGCGCCCCCTAGTGCCTGTGGAGGTGCATCCAATGTCGTGCCCTGGACAGTCACGGTGCACGGTGTTGTCGCCGAGCCAGTTGATGCCAGGCAGGTGGCTGAATCGTTGATGCCACTCACGCTGGCACTCACCGAAGTCAACGCCCTGAGGTCGGCAATTCCACCCGGCGTCGGCAACGAGCTGATGTCGATGATGCGGAAGCGTAACTGCGTCACTGGAGCGCCAGTGTTGTTAGTTAGTCTTCTGCGGAACGTCAGTGTTCCGAGCGTCGTGTTCGGTGGCGCCGAGTCAACCAGAGACCGCACGCGATTCGGATCATTCGCCGCTGGTTTGGTAGCGTCGAGTATCACCGCTGTGAATGGGCTGTTGCGCACGATCGGACTTGTCATGTTCTCCGGACCAGGTGCGCCCAGTCGCTGAGAGCCGGTAGTGTCTGCGAACAGGAAGTCCGTTGCGTTGTTGTTTGTGTCGACCGGGGTTGTGCTCGGACAGGTACCCATCGATGAAGGATTTGCACCCTTGCCGCAAACGTCGCGCTCAAAGCTGTATTGCAGCGTACTGCCCGCGACCGCCGGTAAGGTGGTGCCTTCTTTCATCAGGTCACAGATGTTGCCACCCGTGTTGCCATCGAACCCTACTGCATCCAGCCGCGTCACTGACGACAGACTCAACGGGTTTGTCGTATTGAAGACAGCCACGTTGCGATCACTCTCAATGTCGGAGGTTAGGGTTAGATTGCCGGTTGCGACAGCCCCGAGACTGTAGGCCGAACCCACCATCAGATAGTGGCCGCGAGCGGGAATGACAGTGCCGTTGGGAATCGTGCCGATCAGAACTGGTACTGCATTGCAGTCAGCTCCAAGCTTGAACAGTCCATAACCCGGCGAGGCATCTGAGGCGGTGACTGTAAGGGCAACGTCGGTGTTGTTGTAGAACTCAACAAAGTCGTCACCCAGTCCGCCTGGACCAGAGGTGCGAAGTTCGGAGATCAGGAAGGTGCCCGCAGCGTTTCCTTGTTTGATTGTGCCGATAGCCTGGCCATCGATAATGTTCCCGCCAGTTGCATTCGAGAGATTCAGCAGGAACGTCTCGTCAGGTTCTGGAGAATCAGCATCGGCCAGGATATTTACCGTTACGGTCTTCACCTGTTCACCAGAGGCGAAGGTCAACAGAGTGTCCGGGACCGCCGTGTAATCAACTCCAGCGACCGCATGACCGGGGCCAGGCGCCTGGTCCGCAGTGGCGTAATGTACCGTCACGCCGCCGCCTGGTGCGGGTGCAGAAAGCGAGACCGTGAAGAGCATCGGTGCGGTGCCTGTTGCAGGCTCGTTTGCCTGCGCATCGCTGACGCTGATGTTTGGCGGCGCCAAAACTGGTGTCAAAGTTGGATTGTTGGTGCCGGCCACGTCGGGATCGTCTGTTAAGACGGTTGTGAAATTGCTACCGGAAATAGTTCCCTGGTTGGACACATTTGGCCCGCCCAGGTACGGATTGTTTATCGTCACCTGGAACATGATGATGACGGAGTCACCGGCTCGCAGCGTACCAATATTTATTGGACCAGCATTGGCGAGCGGTTTAATTATCGGCCGCGGCAACTTGATGGTCTGTTTCTTTCCTTGTTGGTCAGTACTCTGTTGGTTTAGCGGTGCGACAAAGTTGTCGTGCCTTGAATACCGCAAGGTGGTGCCGCTATCAGTCTTCGATCTGGCGAGACTGACTGACGCCGTGCCGCCGGCTTGAATTGCTTCAGCCGCAGCTTTCTCTGCCGGTGTTGCACTTACCCGAGGCTCAACTACCTTTAACTCCTCGGATCTTGTTGCTGGTGCTGCGACGCTAGCACTCGCGTCCTTGATGGTGATGGCGTGAGTTGGCTGCGGTGGTAGACCAGCCGGAGTACCAATGGTCGAGCTATTAGTAAATCCAGCGGTCAGATCAAGGGTTGGGTTATTGTCGTCAATGAGAATCTGCCGGACTAATGCCTCACCCGTTCCTGAGGCGGTTGAGCCATTGCGGAACAGGTTGAGGGTGCTGGCACAACCGCCGCAGGTGTTCTTGTCCATGAACACATCGGTAGCGTTGTTCGGATCGCTGTCCTGCATAGTGTTCTTGTTAGCAGCTGTCGCCTGGCTGCCGATGGCGATGTTCACCTGATTGGTGTCGGCCGGCAGTGCGCCTGAGTTAACCCAGATTGCGGCAAAGGCGCCCTGTGCTGCCGGACCAGGTTCATTGATGGTATTGCCCAGCACCGTCGCGTCTATCTTGGCGTTGCCCTGGCGCGCATTGAACTGGATTCCGACTTCCCCGTAACGCTTGATGGTGTTGCCCTGGACCAGGACTTTTGTGTTGCCATTCGAACCATTGTTGCCGCTGGCAAAAAGCCGTAGCGCATCGGCGCCATTGCCGGACCCGGAACGCAACACTCCGGTAGCGCCGAAAGTGTTGTTGAGAATTTTGCCGTCGAAGGTACCAGACGCGCTCGCGATGCCGGTGATCAATAACGCGCCGGCGTTTGTCGCTCCGGGATTGACGCCACTGTTGTGCTGAAAAGTGTTGTTTTGGATCAGATACTTGACAAACACATCCGTGCCGCCACCAGTGAGGTTCACACCGCCGCCGGCGCTAACGATCCCGTTGGCGATGTTTTCGTTGGTATCGGTGAAGTGGCTATTGGTGATGGTTACAGTTGATTGGGCGGTGCCTTGAATGTTGACTTGGGTCAGAAACTGATAAGCGGCGGTGATATTTGTGTTGTTGATCGTCAGGTTCATCGTGCCGCTGCCAAGGCTTGCCGGTGTGCCGAAGAAGATGGCGTCTTTGCCGCCCGGGTTAGTTACCTGCGTCGTATTGGCAATGGTGCAGGTGTCGATATTGAGCAGGGTCAACGTCCCGCCGTTGTTCATCACGTGGATCGTGTCTGTGATCCGCGTGGCGTTGGTGGGCATGAGGTTGGTCACCGTGCTGTTTGTAATGGCTGCGTTTCCGGTCAGGTCGCTGAAGAAGATGCTGCCTTCCGGAGGGGTGCTGGCGCCGGCAGTGACAGTATCACCGGCAGTGCCGTTGACCACGCTGTTGTCGAGGGTGAAGTTAAGTACTGTGTCGCCCAGGATACCGTAGTTCGAAAAATCATTGAGCTGCATGCGCGACAGCGAAATGGCGCGGGTATTGTGCAACACAATGCCGACTCCAATCGGGGTGCCGGCATTGATCGTGATCCGGCCATCGGTGGTGTTCAGGGTAGTGGTATTGCCGCCGGTCTTGTTAGAGATCGTGCCACCGGAACCCGCAGTGCCATTGCCCGTTACTGTCAATCCTGCATTTGTGCCGGTACCATCGAGGATGATGCCGCAGTTGTTGCTGCTGCCATTCGCGGTGATGCTGCGGAACGTCAGACCGGTCGCTCCGATAGTCGTGCTCGTAACGTTGAGTGCAGTGCCAGTCGTCGAGCTGATGGTGTTGACAATGCTGGTGTTGTTTTGTGTGGCGCTAACTGTACCGCCGCCAGTAGCAATGAAACCGCCACCGGAAGTCGTCGTTAGACTCAGTCCAGCGGTGAAGTTGATAGTTCCACCGGTATTACTCGTCAGATTGATAGCATTGGCCGTTGTGGTACTGGCAGTGATGGCCCCATTGAAATTTGTCGTACCGCCGGTCTTGGCGTTGATACTGACTGCACTGGCAGCGTTGTTGTTTTTCGTGATCGTGCCGTTGTAGGTAACGCTGGGAGTGCTGGTGTCTTCCCGATAAGCGATACCAGACGGATTGGTGATCGTGGTACTAGCGCTAAACGTGAATGTCCCAGCTGAACCGTTTTGAATATCGATTCCGGCATCGCCACCGTTGAGAGTGTTGGTGCCGAGGAAGTTATAAGTACCGTCGGCATTATCAAACTGCAAACCTGTTCCATTAGTAGCGCTGAGCGTGCCGGAGTTGAAGTTGATCGTACCAGTGCTATGACCGGAGATGCTGACTAACGCTGCATTGTTTGCCTGGGTTATGCCGCCCGCATAAGTAAGAGTCGAGGTACCGCCGCTGACGAGGAAAGTTGCACCCGACGCGCCACTCAAAGTGCCACCGCCGAAATTTGAAGTGCCGGTGACGTTTGTCAAACTAATGCCATTCGTGCCACCGGATGAATTTACCGTGGTGAAGACGGCGTTTAGAGCAATTCCACTAGCCACAATCGCCGGTGCGGCTTGGGTCGTGTTATTGATGGTTCCCGCGTTATTGTTCACCGTGATGGCGCCTCCGCCTGAGGCGTTCAAACCTGTGCCGGCGTTGGTTTGAATAGTGAGCGAAGTGAACGACAGCGTAGCGCCAGCGGTCCCCGTCCAGCTAACTCCATTGCCTCCTGACGCCGTTCTGGTAGCGGTGGTAGCGCCGTTGAAACTGATCTGATTGGTAGCGCCAGGTGCATTGATGCTGATTGCATCGCCGCCACTGGTGAGCGTCGCGGCGCCGTTAACGGTTGCATTGCCGCCACCCGCCCCATGCAGGAACGCACTGCCGCTGCCACCCGACACAGACAACGTACCAAACGTACGTGCTCCCGCCGAGTTGTTCTGCAGACTGACGCCGTCCGTGCCACCAGTGCAGCTTGTATTGCCAAAGCTGATATTAGCCGTTGATCCACTCACCAAGACGCACTGCGTCGTATTACCGGAAATAGTAGTTGAACCAAAACTTACCGTACCGGCCACTGAAGAGAGAGAGATTCCCTGGCCACCACTGCTCGTTGACGTAAGCGAGCTAAGTGCCGAGGTGGCGGCGAAGGTGCCGTTACTGAGACTCAAAGCCTGGCCCGTCCCGTTCAACATGACGTCGGGGGTCGTGTTATTTCCCAGGGTCAACGTGCCGAAACTAACACTCGAGAGTTTTGCCCCCGTAGTGTTGCCAATCACAAGCCCGCGTACCGTGTTGCCAGTACCTAAATTGAGGCCGTTTTGGGCAGCCGCGATGGTGGTGATTGTTGGTGCTGCGCCACCAGTAGTTGGCAGCGTATCACTGTTAGCTGGAAGCGTGACTCCGGCAATAGTGGTGAGCGGGGCACTGGCGCCCTGGCCAATCACTTTTTGATTTGATAGCAGGCTGAGCCCGCCCGTGTAAGCACCCGTCGCCAAAAAGATGTTGTCATTTGACGCGGGATGATTGCCCAGACCATCGTTGACTGCACTAAAACAGCCGGCGCCAACGAGACAGTTGAAGGGTGTAGTCAGTCGTCCATCACCCCCTGCCGCCGCGGCTACATTTACGAACCAGATCATTCCAGTGACGGTGAGCGTCA
>DATFRK010000582.1:0-2802 GCA_035263325.1 Pyrinomonadaceae bacterium
AAGTCGTCATGCCGTTTGAGGACTCGTAGCTCTCCGACACTTCCTACCAACAAGCAATCTTTAGGTAGCTTCAGCTGCCGTAAAACATCAAGGCGATCGAATTGCCTGGCGGCTACTGCGAAGCGCTCCACGTCGATGCCGTTGGGTACGACTGCGATGCGCTGGTCGTCTATCAATCGTTGCGCGCGCAGCTGATTTGCGACTGCCCGGGAAACCGCGATCACTCGATTCGCTCGCGACAGTACTCGTCGGTGCAGGCTGTTCAAGGGAAATAGCACGTGTCGGGTCACGATCAGTTTTGTATCTCGACTGCTCCGCGCTGCATAAGCTGCGAGCGAATAGTCCCGGGCCATGTGCGCATGAATAACCTCGATCTTTTGTTGCTTGACTAGTCGCGCCAAGCCGCGCGCACTTTGCGGATCAAGGGCATTTCGGAGTGGCAGCGTCTTGATGTTACTCGGCGGGAGACTGAGTTGTGGGATCAGCGGTGAGTTAGGCCGTAAGGCGACGAGAAGTTCGTGACCGCGAGCGGCGAGCGCGTTAGTCAGGTCAACAACATGCCGCTCGCCACCACCAAACGAAGAAGCTGAACTGATTTGTAGAATTCTCAAAGTACTGACTGACGGCTATCACATTGGCCGTACCAAAGCAGAACAGCGGGAGTACTGAGTGTTTGGTTACAAGCTAGGTCCCGCAAGCCCGATCATCGTTTATCGCGAGCAAATACCTATGGCACGTGGAGCGTATAAATCGGCACGGCTGTTGCCGTCCCAAGAAGTATCCAAGACTGTGATTGGGAGGGATTGTATGGCTAAGTCGAAATTAGTTACAGGACTTTTTAAGAGTCGAGTTGCCGCGGAAGCTGCCGTCGACGCGATTATGAAACATGGATACTCGCGTGACGAAATCAGCGTGCTGATGTCCGATGCTACTCGCAGCAAGGAGTTTGCGCTGCAAACGCGATCGCACGCCGCCGATGGCGCCGGGATCGGTGGCGCGGTAGGGGGAACGGTGGGCGCAGTGCTCGCCGCCATCGCCGCGGTTGGTACAACCATGTTCTTGCCCGGTTTGAACCTGGTAATTGCTGGTCCAATTGCTGCGGCCCTGGCTGGTGCCGGAGCAGGGGGAGCGGCGGGCGGTGTCATCGGTGCTCTCGTGGGCGCGGGCATTCCGGAATATCGCGCCAAGGTTTACGACGCTGAGTTAAGAGGAGGCGGCATCTTGATTGGTGTCGAAGCGCGTGACGACGAGGACGTCGACCGTCTCGAAGATCTGCTCGGTGAGTTAGGCGCGCAACATGTGAGGGCCGAGTAGCGGAACTGCCAGCAGGTGAGCATGTGAAAAAGGCCTGTGTGACAGAAGCGACACACAGGCCTATATTGTTAGTTGAGTTGGAAAATTATTTCTTGATGGCCTCGCCTACATCCTCGATCGCTTCGCCCACCTTGCGTCGAGTCTTGCCATAGCCTTCCTGGACTTTGCCGCCTGCTCGATCCGCTTGGCCCTGGTGTTCAAGATCTCGATCACCGATGGCTTTGCCAACCGCCTCTTTGGTCTTGCCTTTGGCCTGGTCCAATTTTCCTTCTACTTCATCTCTGTTTGGTAAACCCATGCGTAACCTCCTTGAGCATTACTGAAACTAAGAGCGCGTTGTTCAATACAAACTAAGGTTGCTCTCGCTGCTCAAGAAGCAACAGCTGTACCTCGCACAATGACTAGAAGAAATATCGATCAAGGCGGACTCAATCGAGACACGAACTGTAACTTTTGCGGACCGAAATTGTAGGACTACACCGCTTGATTGGGGATCATTGTGGCAACCGTTGAAACGGTTTCCGAAGTTCAATCGCTCGTTGATCCCCCAGCTGAAGCTTGGGGAGAATGAGAAAGTTAAAGCATCAGGGAGTATGAGAAAGGCTGAAGCATGGAAGAAAGAGTTCTCGACCTACTTTGACGTGAGCACACTGCTCATTTGAGGCTCTTCGCTGTTAGCAGAGTCTTGTTTGACGAATCTCGATAACTTATCCGAGAGCGGAAGCCTCACTTCAAAACGCGTGCCTTCGCCAACCTCACTAACAGCGATGATCTCTCCCTGGTGACGCGAGATGATACCGTGCGATGCCGAAAGGCCCAGGCCGGTACCACTTGCACCTTTGGTAGTGAAGAATGGTTCAAAGATGCGAGCCGCAGTTTCCGGAGGCATGCCGCAACCTGTGTCCGCCACCCAAAAACAACCGGTGCCGGGTTCGACGCGCGTTCCCATTTCCATGAGACCTCCCCTGGGCATTGCGTCAACCGCGTTGAAGATCAAGTTCAGTACCACTTCCCGCAATTCGGCGAGGTCGCCATTCACGTAGATAGGTTCGTTAGCTTCGATCCGTACCTCAACGCCAGATTTGCCCTGCCACTTCGGTCTGGCGATCTCGACACTGGAGCTGAGCAGATCGCCCAATTCGACTGGGCCAAATTCCTGGGCCGAATCTCGGCGCGCGAAGTCAAGAATACGTCGCAGTGTCTTACTACCATCTTCAACTGCGTCATTAATAACCGACAAGCTCTTCAGCGCCGCCTTGTCGGTAGCGTTCATTTGCAGCAGTTGGGCTCTTCCTTTGATCACGGTCAAGGAGTTGTTCAGGTTGTGAGCCACCCCGGCGGCAAGCTCACCCACGGCGCGCAGCTTGTCTGACTGAGAAACCAGTTCCTGGGTTCGCTTGCGTTCAGTGATGTCGCGTAAGAACACCAGCAAGCCATCCACTTCACCTTCCCGCCAGAGAGGCGACACGTGCGCTTCGAGGTCTCGGG
>DATFRK010000583.1:0-6601 GCA_035263325.1 Pyrinomonadaceae bacterium
ACAACACAGCGAACGCTGACAGCAGACTCATGAAGAGCGTTACGCCCTCCCTACGGTTCAACTCGTGCAACTGTGCGGTTACCGTTTTCGCCAGGGTGGTGGCGACCCGTCCACCGCGGAATGTTTGTAGCGGTGGCCGTACTCGATCTGTCGGTAGCTGAACGGTGCTTAAGCCGGCCAGATGTTCTCGCCAGTAGTCCAACTTCTCTTCCATTTCGTCGGCGTTCAACCAATCGCGCTGCCAGACCGAGTAATCGCCATACTGTACTGGCAAGTCGGGTAAGGCACAGGGAGCGTTGGTCAAGGCTGCGTTGTAGAAGGCGGCAAACTCCTGGAACAGAATTCTGAGGGACCAACCGTCACTGACAATATGGTGGAGCGTAAATACGAGCGCATGTTCGTTCGGCGAGAGACTCAGCAAACGCACCCGCATCAGAGGGCCGGTGGCCAGATCAAACGGCTCCTGGGTTTCCTCGCTCAACACTTGCGTGATTTCTTCCGCGAACCCTGCTGTAGTGAGACCACTGAGCTGTTCCTGAGCAAGCGCAATACGATAATCAGCCTCCGCCACATGTTGGATAGGCCGACCGTTGCTTACTGGAAAACTTGTGCGTAAGACTTCGTGCCGTTCGAAGAGTGCGTCCACGCTGCGAGTCACAGCAGCGACGTTTAATGGACCACTCAAGCGAAGCGCACCGGTGATGTTGTATGCCGTGTTCTGCGGTTCCAGTTGATCCAAGAACCACAGTCGCTGTTGCGCAAAGGAGAGTGGCAATTCTCCTCGCCGTTCAGTTCGATCGATGGGCCGGGTCCGCGCCGAGGGCTCATGTTGTCGGGCCGCTTCTACCAGCGGACTCAATCCGGCAATGGTTGGCTCGGCGAAGAGTGTCCTTAACGGCAACTCTACATGGAAGCATTCCCGGATCCGCGAGACGACCTGCGTGGCCAGCAGTGAATGTCCACCGAGAGCAAAGAAATCATCGCTGAGATTTACTGAACCTCGGTTCAACACTGCTGCATAAATGTTGACGAGTAGCTCTTCGGTAGGTGTTAGTACTGCTCCTGAATCGCGCTCTCCTTCGACCTCGGGCGGCGGCAGCAAAGCCACATCAACTTTTCCATTGGCGGTCAGCGGTAATTGCTCCAACAGTACAAACGCCGCCGGAATCATGTAGTCGGGTAGCCTTTGTTTCAGAAACGCGCGCAACTCACCCGCGCTGGCGGCGTCTTTCGGTTTGCTTACCACATACGCCACCAACTGCTTGTCGCCTGCTTCATCAACTCGTAGTAGGACCAAACATTTACTCACGCCTTCGTGCAGGCTGAGCGCCGTTTCCACTTCGCGCAATTCGATGCGGTAGCCGCGTAGCTTGACCTGGTCATCATCGCGGCCGATAAACTCCAGCACTCCGGACGGCTGCCATCTAACGATGTCGCCTGTGCGGTAAAGGCGACCTCCTGGTTCGTCGCGGAACCAATCTTTTAAGAATCTGGAGACCGTTAGCTCCGGTTGATTTAAGTAGCCACGCGCTACGCCGTCGCCACCAACGTATAGCTCACCAGCCACACCCAGTGGCACCGGCTCCTGGCGTTTATCAAGAACATAGACGTGAGTGTTTGCTATCGGTTTCCCGATCGGCACGCTGGCACCCAGCCTGCCGGCGTGATCCATCACATGACAGCAGGTGAAGGTAGTATTCTCCGTTGGTCCATATCCATTGATCAACTTGCAAGCGGGCAACTCAGCCAACACTCGCTTGACTTGCCTCACCGACAATACGTCGCCGCCCGCCAGGATCTGACGTACGCCGCGCAGGCTATCAAGCTGCTCATCCACCATCAGGTGAAATAAACCTGCAGTTAGCCACAGGGTTGTGATCTTGTACTGCTGCAGTAGCGTTCCCAGTTCGGTCAGCGAGGTCCGTTCATTCTGTGCTAATACCAGCCGCCCTCCGTTTAGCAGAGCACCCCAGATTTCAAAAGTGGAGGCATCGAATGAAACCGGTGCAAACTGCAAAAGCACTTCATCTTCAGTCAGCGTCACGTAGTTTGTATTGCGTACCAGCCGCACCACACCCCGATGCTCGATGCAGATCCCCTTGGGTAGACCCATTGAGCCTGAGGTGTACATGATGTACGCCAAACTCTCGGCGCTTGATTCAATTGCCAGGTTGTCAGTTGAGGCTTGCCGGATGCTTTCTAATTCCTCGTCGAGACGAACAATGGTGCCGCTAATTTCAGCCACTCGTTCCAGCCCGGTTCCATCCGTGATGAGTACCCGCAATCCAGCATCACCCATCATGTAGCGCAGTCGTTCAGCCGGATACTCCAGGTCCAGCGGCACGTAAGCTCCGCCCGCCTTCAAGACTCCTAACAAGGCCACGATCAAGTCGATTGACCGTGGCAACATGACGCCCACCGGCGTTTCCGCGCCGACTCCCAGTTGCGACAGGTAGTGGGCCAGCTGATTAGCGCGGGCGTTTAGATCGCCATAACTCAATTGTTCACTGCCAAACTCGAGGGCAATTGCCTGTGGCCGGCGTTCTGCCTCGGCTTCGAATAGGCGATGGATACAACTGTGCCGTGGATATTCGGTAGCCGTTTCATTCCACTCGCGCAGCTGTTGCTGGCGCTCCTCCTCGCTCAACAACGGCAACTGCAATAAGGCCTGTCCGGAATCATTCACGATCGCTGCCAACAACCGCTCGTAGTGTTGGACCATTCGCTTGATGGTTTCTTCCGCAAACAAATCTGTGTTGTATTGGAAGGCCAACTCCAGTTGCTCGCCGACCTCTTTAGCCGTCAGCGACAGATCAAATTTCGCGACATCGCTATAGGCTTCTAACTCACTCAAATGCAATCCGGCTGAGTCCAGTTGCGGCGCCGGCAGGTTTAGTAAACTGAACAGTACCTGGAAGACTGGCGAACGACTTAGATCGCGCGGCTGATTTAGCTCTTCCACCAAACGCTCGAAGGGCAACTCTTGATTGGCATAGGCGTCGAGTGTGACATCACGCACTTTGCTTAGCAGTTCCCGAAAACTGAGATCCCCACTGAGATCGACACGCAACACCAACGTGTTTACAAAGAAGCCGATGAGATCTTCGAGTTCGCGGCGATCGCGGCCGGCAATAGGCGAGCCGACAGTGATGTCGTTCTGCCCGCTATAGCGACTAAGCAGAACGGCGAAAGCAGCCAGCAAGGTCATAAATAAGGTCGCACCTTCCTGCTGGCTGACCTGTTTGACTTCTTTGCTCAACTTCGCGCTCAGGAGAGTGACGACTCTACGCCCCTTGAAAGTTTGCACGGCCGGGCGAAGATGATCGGTTGGCAAATGGAGAGTGGTTAAATCCTTCAGTTGTTCGCGCCAGTAGCTCAATTGCTTTTCGATGGCCCCATTCTGGAACCACTCGCGCTGCCAGACCGCGTAGTCGGAGTATTGAATTGACAAGGGCCGCAACGCCGCGGACTGACCATTGAGATAGGCTCGATACAGAGTGGCAAACTCTTTGCGAAACAAATTCAAAGACCAGCCATCGCCGATGATGTGGTGCAGCGTCACGAGTAACGCATGACGATCTGCGGACTGGGCGAGCAAGGTGACGCGGAACAGAGGCCCACGACTTAGATCGAACGGAGTTTCCGCCTCCTTTTTCAGCCGTCGTTGCAGCTCATTTTCGAAGCCGGTCGGCGTAAGATGAGTGAAGTCTTCGTACGGCACAGTGAAGAAGGGGTCAACTGGGGCAATAACTTGCGTCGGACGACCACTTTTCACCGGAAAGCTTGTCCGTAACACTTCATGTCGTTGAATAATGGTTTGCAGACTTCGCGTCACCGCCGCAGTATCAACAGCTCCATCGAGCCGGAATAAGGCAGCGATGTTGTACGCCGTGTTATGTGGTTCCAACTGGTCCAGGAACCACAATCTTTGTTGGGCAAACGATAAAGGTAATTCGTCTTGAGGCCCTACCGGGACGATTGGGCCGGCCTGCTGCGAGGTTTTCTTTCCTCGCGCTGCTTCAACCAAGCGACTCAGCCCGGCAATCGTAGGCTCTGCAAAGAGGGCTCGTAACGGCAGTTCAATGTGAAAACACTCGCGGATACGTGACACTACTTGAGTGGCAAGCAGCGAGTGTCCGCCGAGGGCAAAGAAATCATCCCTCACTCCCACCGTGCTGCGATGCAAGACCGCGGCGTAAATACCTGCCAACAACTCTTCGGTTGCGCTGCGTGGTCCGGCTTCGCCTGTCTCTAAATCCTCGCTCTCCGTCCCGGGCGGAGGAAGTTGAGCAATGGCGATCTTTCCATTCGGCGTCAATGGTAACGACTGCAGCCAAACGAAGTTAGCAGGCACCATGTAATCCGGTAATCTCTGTTTCAAATAGCTGCGCAATTCAGCCGCGCTGACGCTTTCAGCGGAGTCGGCATTCACCAGGTAAGCAACCAGTCGTTTTTCACCAGGCTGATCCTCACGCAAAATTACGACACTCTCGCGCACCGCTTCATGTTCGCTGAGGATGTTCTCGATCTCGCCTGGTTCGATGCGATGGCCGCGCAGCTTTACCTGTTGATCCTTTCTTCGTAAAAACTCCAACGTGCCATCAGGTAACCAGCGCACGACGTCTCCGGTGCGATACATCCGCTGTGGCCTGGCGACGAACGGATCGACGATAAACCTTGCGGCTGTCAGCTCGGGTTGATTTAGGTAACCGCGACCGACACCATCACCGCCAATATAAAGCTCGCCCGGAACGCCGCTTGGCACCGTCTGCAGCTGCTCGTCGAGTACATAAAGCCGGGTGTTCGCTAACGGCTTGCCAATCGGAATATTGCTCGCGTCTGCCGGCACGGATTTAACCAACTGCCAGGAAGCAAAGGTCGTAGTCTCCGTTGGACCATACACGTGCAGTAGTCGTTCGGGCGGCCCGTGCTTCAGTACTTCCCTAACCCAGCGCGGATCTACCGCTTCACCGCCCAGGAGAACCTGTTTCAATGAATCAAAAGCGCCGGTTACGGTGCTGGCCAGTTGGTTAAAGAGTGCCGTAGTAAGGAATATCGTGCTGATCTGTTGTTGCTGAAGTTCAGTGGCAAACTCGTGCGGAGACAGGGCGACGTCCTTGTCAATCACTACCAGCGCCGCGCCATTTAACAATGCGCCCCAGATCTCAAAGGTCGCGGCGTCGAAAGAAACGTTGGAAACATGAGCCACGCGATCCGCCGCAGTCAGTTGAACAAAATCAGTATTGATGACTAAGCGGCTGACCGAATGCTGCTCGATCAGAATCCCCTTCGGTCGACCGGTTGATCCCGAGGTGTACATCGCGTAAGCGAGGCTATCTCCATCACTCGCGGTGTCCAGGTTAGAGCGATCAAGGATCGCAATCTGGGCTGCATCCAGATCGAGACAGAAACCGTCCACCGAGTCTCCGAGCTTTTCCAGGAGATCGGATTCGGTCAGTACAGCAGTCACGCGAGCGTCAGACACCATGTAGCGCAGACGCTCGGCCGGGTCATCAGCGTCGAGCGGCAAGTAGGCTGCCCCAGCCTTGAGCACCGCCAATAGCGACACCACCAGGTTTGGTGATCGTCGCAGCATCACGCCCACCAGCGATTCCCGCTGCTCGAAGCCATGGCCGCGCGACCGCAAGTAGCGCGCTAGCTGATTGGCCTTTTCGTTTAACTCGCGATACGACAGGACCTGGGTACCGGCGACGATTGCCGGCGCCTCGGGCGTCAGCGCTGCTTGCTTTTCAAATAGTTGCGCCACACTAGCATCGCGCGGGTATTCGCTTTCGGTCTGGTTGTGCGCCACCAACAATTCCTGGCACTCTGCTTCACTCAACATCGGCAACTTTGCGACTCGCTCTTGCGGAGCGACCACAATTGCCTCCAGCAACCGCTGGTAATGTTGGACCATGCTGGCGAGAGTTTGGGCCGTAAACAGTCCGCGGTTGTATTCCCAAATCATAGTCATTCCGTCATTAACCGTTTCCGGCGCGCCCGGCTCCTTCGGCAGCGGTCGCGGAATGACAATTATGTTCAGGTCAAACTTGGCTGAACCGTTATTAAGCGCTTCAGTGACGCCAATCTTCAGACCCGGCAGTGCGAGCGATGGTCGCGGCGCATCGTGAAAGCTAAAAGCTACCTGGAAAAGTGGATTGCGACTCAAGTCCCGATCCGGTTGCAGTACTTCAACCACCTGGTTAAAAGGCACACTCTGATGCGAGTAAGCGGCTAGCGTTACCTCGCGCACGCGAGCTAGAAGTTCACGATAAGTTGGATCACCGGACACGTCGGTGCGCATGACGAGGGTGTTGACAAACATGCCCACCAACCCTTCGACTTCGCGCCAACAACGATTTCCTACGCCGGACCCGACGCTGATGTCTTCATCGCCTGTATAGCGATGGAGCAAGGTGACAAAAGCTGCAAACAACGTCATGAAGAGCGTCGCATTCTCGTGGCGACTGAGAGTGCGCAACGCGTTACATAACTCGGGCGCCAGGTCGATCCTCAGGGCGGCGCCAGCAAAGGTTTGTTGCGCCTGGCGAGGAAAATCAGACGGCAGCTCGAGTGCGGTAGGACAATCAACTAGTTGCCT
>DATFRK010000584.1:0-8099 GCA_035263325.1 Pyrinomonadaceae bacterium
AAGAAGCAAATAATCGCGAACCTCACGGCAATTAGAAAAGATGGAGCTACCGACATTGCCTTGCAAGCCGGCGACATTGTCGAAGTACCAGTTTCAAGCATGAGTCGTTTCAAGAAGGTGTTCACCTACACCCTGGCACCAGCGATGATCTACACGCCGCTAAGCGTCATCCACTAACAGACGACGATACTCACCTCCGTCTGGCGATTAGGTAATCAATTTTTCGACAGTCTGAATAAATCCCGACTTTTTCCCCCTGAGAGGTTCGTTCTGTCATGGACAAGCTAATAGGTTCGCGCAAAGAAGATAGTGAGGTGCCGGTCGCCTCAAACGGAGGTAGCTTGCAGTCGCTCAACGGTCATGGTGGCCCATTCGAGCCGGCGCTAGCGGAAGAAGATGAGGTGCATCTGCGCGCCTACTGGCGCGTTATTCGTAAGCATATCGTGTTGGTAGTGCTCGTCGCGCTATTGGGCACCGCTCCTTTTATCTACTTGATGGGGATGAAAGCGGATTACTACAAGGCTACGACTCGCATTCAAGTTAACCTGGAAAGTACAAATGAAATGTCCGCTGCTAATGACCAGGGTCAGAGCGGAACTTTCATGAGTGCGGACCCAGCCTACTTCAACACTCAGTTACAGATTCTGAATAGCCCGGCGCTCTTGCGCCGCATCGCACTGACCCTGGATCTCGAACACAACCCGACCTTCCTGCGCCACATGGCCAAGGGCGGAAGGATGATTCGCAAAGTCATTCGACTGTTCTATTTTGGTAAGAAGGATGATGTGTCGCAAAACCCACTCGGTTCAGACCGCTTAACCACTTCATTCGACCCTTCTTCCACTGAACAGGATCTCGAGGCTGCGCAACGGTTAGAACCAATTGTCGAAGACCTGCAACGGAAGATAAAGATTGAGCCTGTCAAAGAACCGAGACTGTCTTTCAAAGAGACGCGTCTTATCGATATTTCCACTGAACATCCGAGCCCGCAATTAGCGGCGAAAATTTCCAACGCAGTGGCGGATGCTTTTGTGCTGTCAAACCTCGAGCAGCGCCGGAAAGCCGGTGCCACAGCTGAGTCGTTCTTAAGTGTCCGGGTGGCGGAAGTGCAGGCACAGATTCGACGAGGTGAAGCGCAGCTGATCGAGTATGCAAAAAATCATGAGATTCTTTCCCTTGACCCCAACCAGAACACGGTGGTTGATCGTCTCGCTGGACTGAACAAGCAGTTACTCGACGCCGAGAATGATCGAATCTCCGCTGAAGCTAACTACCGGAAAGCGCTGGACCCGGCCTCACTTGATGCCTTGGCTAAGGAAGGCGCGTCGGAGATTAATGCGGCAGAAACCCGCCTGGCAGTGCTCCGCGAAAATCGGGCCCAGTTGCTCGTGGAAGCTACCGAAAAGTGGCCCGAGGTCAAAGAGGTCAATCAGCAAATTGCGGAAGTTGAAAAGACCATCAAGGACCTGAAAGGTAAGGCAGCCAACACAGTTAAGACGAATCTTGAAACTCGCTACCAACAAGCATTGGGTAGGGAATCGTCCGTCCGAGCCGCATTTGAAAAACAACGCGACGAGACTCTGAAACAGAACGAAGCGGCGATCAACTACAAGATCATTCAGCAAGAGATCGACACCAACAAGGCACTGCTCCAGGGCATTTTGCAGCGAGCTAAGGAAAGCGACGTGTCGTTACAGGGTGCGATCAACAATGTGCGCGTGATCGATTATGCGATTACGCCGGATCCGAAGGAGCCAGATGGTCCATGGCGGCTGGTTTGGATTGGCCTGGCCTTCACCTTGTCGCTGGCTGGTGGCATCGGCCTGGCATTCTTCCTTGACTACCTCGACAACTCGGTTCGGTCGAGTGATGACGTGCTGGCCACCTCTCATCTGCCGACCCTGGGCACGATTCCGGCAGTCGGTAAGAGTCTGCGCCAACGTTTTGTGCCATTGCTGACAGCAGGCAATGGGAAGGTGCGACCAAGCCCTGCGGTATTAGTGCACTCAATATCTCCGCCTTCATTTACTGAGGAGTACCGACGTCTGCGTACGGCGGTTACCTTGCCTCTGAATGGACACTCGCCCAAGACGATCCTGGTCACCTCGAGTCTGAGAGGTGAAGGTAAGACCACCACCGCAGTAAACATTGCCACCGCGATGGCCCAGACCGCCGGAGCCAAGATCTTGATCATCGACGCGGATATGCGTCGACCCCTCATTCACGAAATCCTGGGCTGCGAAAACGAGACCGGGTTGAGTTCGCTGTTGTCTGGCGAAGTGCCGCGGGAGAAAGCGCTCGATTGCATCGTTTCGCACGAGAATAGCCGTATCCAATTGCTTCCCGGTGGACCTGTGCCACCCAATCCTTCTGAATTGCTGCACTCCGAAAACCTTCGTTTGTTACTTGCCGATCTTGAACCAACTTTCACTCACATCATCGTTGACTCTCCAGCCGCCGAAGAGTTCTCGGATAGCCTCATACTCTCGGCTGCTGTAGATGGTGTCCTGTTTGTGATTCACGGTAGCAAGAGTTCGCGCGAATCGGTACGACACACGTTGCAAGAGCTCCGCTATGTGGGGGCCAATTTGCTCGGTGTGGTGCTGAACGGCGTGACCCAACGTGAACAGGAATACGCGTACTCGTCCTACCCCTAATTGCCACTAATTTCGAACTACTCTCATTCTGACCTCGCCCAGAGGTGAGGATAGCTTGTCATGTTACCGCTAGCGCGAGCTAAAACATTTCTTCGTGGAGAAGGTGGACTCAGTGTTCACCTTTCAGCGATTACGGCTGTACAAATTCTGGTCTCTTTTGGGATCCAGCTTTACACCGTTACCTGTTTTGGCGCTGGTCGCGAAACTGACGCGTTGTATACAGGCTTGACGTTACCGCTGACGTTGACCGTTCTAGTAATTGAAACTTTTACCGTGGTGGTTATTCCGCTGCTCACCTCGGAGTCGGAAGAAGAGTTACGAAAACTGGGATGGCAACTGTTTATTGGCTCGACCGGTTTCTTCTTACTTGTTTGCTCACTCCTCTTTGTACTCGCGCCATTGTTTGTGCCGCTACTGGTTCCCGGCTTTACGGAAGCACAGCAACACCTCACGGTGCGAATGACCAGGATTCAGGTGTGGGTGCTTGTAGGTAATGGTTGTTACGCGGTTCTCTCAGCGCTTTATCAGGTTCGGAATCGTTTCGTCTGGCCACTTCTTTCACAGTTATTGGCCTCATTTGCCGGCGCGTTTCTACTCGTCTGGAAACTGAAGTCGTTTGGCATCATGTTTGGCGCCTGGATGCAAGTATTGATTGCGTCAGTGCCCGTTATCCTCCTTCTCCCAATCCTGGCCGGTTTGCCAGCGCAGCTCGGTTGGCGTTTCGAGTTCTACAAAAAGATCTGGCAAAACATGAAGCCGATGTTGCTGGGCAAGGCCTATTTCATGATCAACGCGCCCATCGATCGAGTGCTCGCTTCTCACCTCGCTCCTGGAACAATCGTAATCTTCGAACTGGTGGGCCGCTTCTACAACGCCATACTTCGCATTCTAAATAAAGGCATAGTGATGCCTACGTTGCCGCCGTTGTCCCGGTTGGCCCAGGAAGGTAAATGGGAGAAGTTCTTGAGCCTGTACCGCCGCAAGGCGTGGCAGATGGGGGTGATTGGCCTGGTAATTATCCTGGCAATAATTGGCGTCGTTACTTTGGGTCGCATCTTTGCCGGTCCGCTGCACCTGCTGGCGATCACCGGAAAATTAAGTGCTGAAAATCTGAGCGTGCTGTGGCTGATCACTTTGTTGATGGCTGCGGTACTGCCCGCCACTTGTATCGCGAACGTCCAGGGCAACGCCTTCTTTGCGCAGCGTGACACCGCAACGCCGACCCGAATCGGAGTGGTCTTTTGCACCATCGGCTTCGGCACCAAGATCGCTGGATTCTTCCTCGCAGGCATCAAGGGAGTTGTGCTGGCGGGCACCTTTGGCGCGATTGCGACTGCGATCGTTAACGAAGTGGTCCTGCGCCGGCGCGTCGCAGGGAAGATTCGGCACCACGAAACCGCGGCAGGTCCGATCAGCCTGCCGCTCAATCCTTTGCTCTCTGAACCAGTCAGTTCAGTTGAGGGAAGTTAGAACAGCCAATGTGTGGCATCGCGGGATTCTTTGATTTTGCCGATCGACGGCGAGCGAGCGAGGTCCTTACGACCATGACCGCCACGCTTGATCATCGCGGCCCGGACGGCAGAGCAACCTGGCTTGACTCGGAGTGCCGCGTCGGCATGGGGCATACACGCCTCGCTATCATCGACCTCAACGGTGGGGCGCAGCCAATGGCGTCAGCCGATGAGCAGTTTGTGATTGTCCTGAACGGCGAAATCTACAACTATCAAAGCCTGCGAGTTGAACTTGAGACGCTGGGCCAGTCCTTCCGCACGAAGTCTGATACGGAAGTGTTTCTCAATGCTTATCGTCAATGGGGCAGGGAATGCCTCTCGCGGTTGAGTGGGATGTTCGCCGTTGCGATTTACGATAAGGCGCAGGACCTGTTGCTGGTTGCGCGGGATCGCACCGGCATCAAGCCGCTCTATTACCACGCGGGCAAAGCGGGATTCTTCTTTGCTTCTGAACTTAAGGCCATTCTCAGTACAGGAGCTTTTGCACCGCATCTCGACCATCGAGCGCTGGCGGATTTCTTTGTCCTCGGATATCCGCTGGTGCCCACGACCTTCTTCAACGAATGTCGAGAACTGACCCCCGGAACCTGGTTGGAAATCGCGCGCGGAAAACGAAACGCGGGAACCTTCTGGACCTGGCAACGAGAAGAAGAAGAGTGGAATGAAGCAACTGCGCTGAAACGTACTGAAGCGGCGTTGGTTGAGAGCCTGGCTGAACATCTTATTGCCGATGTTCCGGTGGGTGCTTTCCTCAGCGGCGGTATCGATTCCTCACTCCTGGTTGCGTTATTGGCCAGGGGCCTGGGAACACGACTCGAAACCTTCAACGTCAAATTTGGTGAGACTGCCTACGATGAGTCACCCTTTGCGCGAACTGTCGCCGGGCTCTTTAAAACTCAGCATCATGAAATCTCTTTGAACGGATCGAGTGCGGATCTGAATCTGGTAGGCGAGGTGCTCGATCAGTTTGATCAACCCTTCGGTGATTCGTCGGCAATACCCACCTATCTTATCTGTCGTGAGACGCGACAACACGTCAAGGTTGTGATTGGTGGTGATGGTGGTGACGAGATGTTCGGCGGCTATCCGCGCTTTCGTTATGCAGATGTTGCCAAGACTCTCTCGTCCGCACCCGACTGGTTACGTGGTGGAGCAGCCTGGTTGTCCGAAGCCTTTCAGCCCGTTTCGGCAGAACGTTCACGCCAGATGCGTCGCTTGTTGCGCGCCGCCCAAAGTCAAAGCGCCGGCCGTCTCCTGGCCCTTTCTTGTTTCACTTTTCCGGAGAACCTGGACGACATTTTGTTGCCTGACGTGTTGACTCGGATTGCAGATTATTGTCCTTCACTCGCGCCCGCCACCGGTGATTTGCAAAATCCAGGCGGCGCCGAGTTCGTAGATGCGACCGTCAATTTTGCTTTGCCCGGCGACTATTTGCGCAAGGTTGACTGTATGAGTAGCGCTCATGGCCTGGAAGTGCGAGTGCCTTTTTTGGGTAGCCAGGTACTTGATTGTGCCGAACAAATTCCGCATCGACTTAAGTACGACGGCAAGGACAACAAGTTGTTGTTGCGCAAACTGGCGAAGAAGTACTTGCCCGATTCGGTCGTAAACAAACCGAAAGCCGGCTTTGGTATTCCGCTGGATTCGTGGCTCGGACTGAGTGGTCGCGAGGAAGTGCGCAGCGTCCTGTGCTCCACATCCGCACGCCTGCGTGATTTTATTCGTCCGGATTACTTAAACCAGATGCTCGACAGCTTTGTCAGTGCCCAGTGGGATAAGGCGAAGATTAGCCGCTTCAACTTGTATCAACAGGTCTACTTTCTGCTCGGCTTCGAACGTTGGCTGCAGCGCTGGCGTCCCGCGTACTAGACTTCCCGGACTGGTCCAATGATGAAAGTTTTAAACGTGATTCCGGCGACGCCGGGCGAGGGCTCGGGAATGATCTTCGCAAAGCGACAAGTTGCGTCCGTTGGCAGCGCCGGCGTTGACGTCGTCACTTTTTATCTGACGTCGCGTGTCTCCGTCTCCTCGCTCTGGCGTGAGTGGCAGCAGTTACGCGAAGAAATTTCGAAGACGAAACCTGATTTGATTCATGCTCACTACGGAACGATGACGGCGTTCCTCTGCGCCTTTGGAACCGGCCTGCCGCTCGTCATCACCTATCGTGGCAGCGACCTTAACCCCACGCCGAATGTGAGTTGGCTGAGGTCTGTCTGGGGGCGCGCACTTTCTCAGTTGGCAGCCTTGCGCGCGAGCAAAATCATTTGTGTGAGCGAGGGGTTGAAAGATCGCTTGCTGTGGCGCCGTTCGCGGGTGAGCATCATTCCCAGTGGCGTCAACCTGGCGCTCTTTTTTCCGCGTAATCGTGACGAAGCGCGCGCCGCGCTTGGTTGGTCAGCCACAGAGAAAGTGGTTCTCTTCAACGCCGGAGCAGCGTCGCGTATTAAGCGCCTGGACCTGGCTACCGCGGCGTTTGAATATGCAAGCCAACGGCAGCCGAATTTGCGTTTCCAGGTGCTGAATGGCACGACGAATCCTGACCAGGTGCCTGTCTATTTGAGTGCCGCAGATTGTCTTCTCTTCACCAGCGACAACGAAGGTTCTCCGAACATTATTAAGGAAGCACTCGCCTGCAATCTTCCGATCGTCACGGTTCCGGTAGGCGACGTCGCGGTCCGAGTAGTTGGCGTTGAGCCGACCAGGATTGTCGCGCGCGATCCGCGGTTATTGGGAGAGGCGGTGTTGGAGCTACTGGCACTTGACGGTCGTTCGAACGGATACGAAATGGTCCAGATTATCGGTGAAGAGAAACTGGCCCATGAGATCAGAGCGTTGTATGAAGCGGCCGTCCAGAGCACTCCTTTCGAATCCAATTTGAGCTTGCAACGAGACGTACGCTGAGTTCGGGTCACCACGAAGCATGGAACATCTCCTGGTCTTATCGGTAGCGACGATCGTTATTGGGTTGCTGTCGTTCCTTGTCTGGCGCAAGACGAAGAGCGTCGCCTTCATGGTCGGCTTCTTATTCCTCTATTTCTGGTCCCTCTATGGCGCCTGGTTCACGATTACTGACGACCTGCGCGATGAGAAGGGCGAGCGCTACCAGTACCTGTTTTTCAAGCTCTTTCCTATCTATCTCGATCCGGACTATCTCTGGACCCTGGTTCTTTACGCGCTGTTTATTGTCATCATTCAGTTGACCGTGTTCTACCTGGCGCGATTGCCACATGAAGAAGTCTTGCCGGTACGGAAGTTGAAGTTGTCGCACATGAAGATTGTGTGGATCGCTGGCTTCTCAGGGTTGCTAAGTTTTCTCATTGTTCGACCTTCACTGGCCGCAGCGGCAGAAATGAGCGCCAGCGGTTACGCGTATGTGCGCGAAGGCAACAACGCGATTCCGTTGTTTACCTTGCACCAAATTCTTAATCGCGTGGCCTTGATTCCCTTGATGATTGGGCTAGCGGTGTTCTTTGGTGGCGAGAAGAACAAGTACATCGTTGGCAAGCGATCCGTGATCGCCTTCCTCGGCTATCTCGCAGTGTTGGCTGGCATGGTGTTGTTGTGCGTGATCCTGGGAAATCGCAACGAACTGGTGTTTGCCTTTGCGGCGGGCGGTCTGTTCTATCTTGCCAATACTGAAAAGCCGAACAAATGGATATTGGCCGGCATTGGTGCGGCCGGCTTGCTCGCACTCGTGGTGGTGAAGCTCTTTCGCGACGGAATTTTCAGCGGCGCCGGCAATCTCAGCAGCATCGGTAGCCAGGGAATGACCGAGTTGATTAAGAGTAACGAGGCGTTCGCGGCGCACTTCTCACTTTACGGATCGATTCACAAAGAGGTGCCATTTACCTACGGCTCAAGTTTCGTGAGCCTGTTTCTTTCAGTGGTGCCGCGCAGCTTTTGGCCTGACCGTCCCGATGACATCTACAGC
>DATFRK010000585.1:0-2388 GCA_035263325.1 Pyrinomonadaceae bacterium
ACGGCGCAAGGCCGTGGCATCTTCGTCATTTGTAGCTCTTTTTTTAGCAGTGAACGTCAGGTACCACGGCACAAGGCCGTGGCATCTCAATATCAATGAGTAGCACTTTCGAATTTCAACCCCGTACCCGCGTCGTCTTCGGCCCCGGCGTGATCGAACGATTGGGTGAATTGGGTAAAGAGTTGGGGTTCAAACGGACCTTACTCGTCGCCGATCGCGGTCTCGTAGACTCCGGCCATGTCGCGGAAAGTTTACCGCCACTACAAGCCGCCGGCATCGATGTAATCGAATTCCATAATTTCGACGTCAACCCCGATACGACAATGGTCGAGGCAGGCGCAAGGTTTGCTGCGCCACTGGGCGTCGATTCCCTAATCGCTCTTGGCGGTGGCAGTTCGCTCGACTGCGCCAAAGGAATCAACTTCGTGCTCACCAACGGCGGTCACATGCGTGACTATCACGGTTATGGCAAAGCAAAGAAGCCAATGCTGCCGATGATCGGCATCCCAACTACCGCCGGAACTGGAAGTGAAGCGCAAACTTACGCGCTGATCTCTGACGCTGAAACTCATGAGAAACTCGCTTGCGGTGACCCGCAGATTGCCTTTCGTATTGCTGTGCTAGACCCTGCCTTAACAGTCTCTCAACCAGTCAGCGTAACAGCCACTTCCGGTTTCGATGCCCTCGCTCATGCAGTTGAAACCTTCGTTACGACTAAGCGAAATCATTTCTCCGAAGCATTCTCGCGCGAAGCATGGCGCTTGCTGATCGAGAACTATGAACGAGTGTTAACCCATCCCGCGGACCTTGCTGCTCGAGGCGCCATGCAACTAGGTGCGTTCTTTGCCGGCATGGCTATTGAGAATTCTATGCTCGGCGCTACTCATGCCTGTGCGAATCCCTTAACCGCTCATTTCGGCACCACGCATGGGGCGGCAATAGCCTTGCTGTTGCCTTCAGTTGTGCGTTGGAATTCACCGGTCGCCGGCGATCGGTATGCAGAGCTACTGCGTGTAGCAGGAGTGAACTACGACTCGGACCCGGCGGCAACGTTAGCATCACGACTTGAGGAACTGGCGACGGCTGGAGGACTCCAGAGTAGTCTCAGCAAAGTGGGAGTGAGGTCTGACGATCTCTCGCTGCTGGCGTTGGAGGCGGCCGAACAATGGACCGGCCGGTTCAATCCCCGGCCGTTTGACGTGCGTGGGGCGCTGGAGGTCTACCAGTGGGCTTTTTAAACTGCGTCAGCCATCTCTGCGCTAACCTCAGCGTCTCTGCAATGACCGCCTGTTTGCATCCATTCAACCGCGACGCAAAGCACGCTGAGGTTCCGCTGAGAAGCGCGTTACCATTGTCTATTCTATTCTCTCTCCTGCTAGTACTCTCCACTTCTTCCCTGATTAAAGCCCAGGAGACACCCGCAGATAACTGGTCGCAATTTCGCGGCAACCCACGGCTCACTGGTGTTTCCGATTCGAAGGTGCCTACTGAATTGAAACTGCTTTGGACCTATGAAGCCGGCGACTCAATCGAATCATCCGCGGCGATCGTGGGCGGCACAGTTTTCATCGGATCGCAGAAAGGTGAACTCGTTTCGCTTAACCTGGAAAATGGTCAGGTCTACTGGAAATACCAAACTGGTTCACCCATTGGCGAATCTTCACCGTCGTATAGCAATGGGGTGGTCTACATTGGCGATCTCGGTGGGGTGCTGCACGCCATTAACGCTTCTGACGGCAAGGGACTTTGGACGTTCAAGACTGCGAGCGAAATAAAGTCATCACCGGTGGTGGTCGGGGACAGGGTCTTGATTGGGTCGTACGACGAAAACTTATACTGCGTGTCGGCCCGCAATGGTTCGGTAATCTGGAAATTCAAGACAAATGGACCAGTGCACTCAACTCCAAGCATTTCCTCAGGGATGGCTTTCTTCGCCGGTTGTGACGAGATGTTTCGGGCGATCCGAATCGCCGACGGGAAAGAAGCGTTCAGTGTTTCTTCTGATGCCTACACCGGAGCGTCTCCTGCTTTAAGAGGAAACTCCGCCTTCTACGGCACGTTCAATAATGAAGTGTTGATGGTGAGTTTGATGGCGCATCGCGTTGGCTGGCGCTATGAACATCCGCAACGCAAGTTTCCTTACTATTCCTCAGTCGCGGTAACGACTACAACCGTGGTGGTCGGTGGTCGCGACAAGTTGGTCCACGGAATCAGTATCAGTGGCAAAGGGATCTGGAACTTCGCTACCAGGGCCCGGGTGGAATCTTCGCCGGCGATCGCGGATGGCCGTGTGTTTGTGGGTTCAAATGACGGTAGGTTCTACGTTCTCAACCTCGCCAACGGTAACAAGGTGTGGGAGTTCAATGCCGGTGCGCCACTCTCCGCCTC
>DATFRK010000586.1:0-3451 GCA_035263325.1 Pyrinomonadaceae bacterium
TTTTCGCTGTTAATGGTCGACTTTCCCTCATTACGCCAGACTTCAAGGAAGACTTACACAAGTACATAACTGGCCTAGTCCGAAACCAAGGTCAGAAGCTCATTTCCATCAATGGCATGGCGGATCATCTGCACATTTTGATTGGCCTACGCCCAGCGATGGCTCTGGCCGACCTGGTGCGCGACATCAAGTCTGATTCTTCGGAATGGATCAATCGTAAGAAGCTCGCCCGCGGAAAATTTGGCTGGCAAGAAGGTTACGGCGCATTTTCGTATGGACATTCGCAGCGAGACATGATCATTCGGTATATCCAGAATCAGGAAAGGCATCATCAGCGGAGATCGTTCAAAGTTGAGTATTTGACGTTGTTGCGCAAGTTTGAGATTGAATTCAAGGAGGAATACGTGTTCGAGTTTATCGAGTAGCTCACCAATTAGCCCGAGATTAAATGCCAAAGATATGCATCCACACATGGCGCTCCTACCGGAGCGCTGTCGTGGGGAAGGCGCGGGCTATAAACATGCAACTCCTTCGGAGTTAAACCCGCTCTAGTGGTGAGTTGAGAAAGGTAAACCTGGCAGGCTTTCTCGAGCCGGATCTTTACTTAACTGTGCGCTTCAACAAAGCAACAAAATCTTCTATGTCTGACTCGGTGGTATCAAACGAGGTCATCAATCGCACTTCGGAAATCTCTTCATTCCAGACATAGAAGAAATACTTCTTCTGAATCACCGGAATATACTTCTGCGGCAGCACAAAGAAGACCCCGTTCGCATCAACGGGTTGAGTCAGCTGCAACTGTGGCATCTTCTTTATCTCCTGGGCCAACAGTTGGGCCATGCGATTCGAGTGCGCCGCACTGCGCTGCCACAAATCTCTCGCCAGCAGTGCTTCAAATTGGGCCGAAATGAAGCGCATCTTGGAAGGCAGATGCATTCCCTGCTTGCGTATGTATTTGAAATCACCGGCCCTTTTCCTATCGAAGAACACTACCGCCTCGCCATACATCATGCCGTTCTTGGTACCGCCAAAAGAGAGCACATCGACGCCCAGGTCGCCCGTTATTTTGCGCAGGCTGGTATTCAAACTTACCGCGGCGTTCGCGATGCGCGCGCCATCCATGTGCAGCAGCATGCCGTGCTGGTGCGCAAAGTTGGCCAATGCTTTCACTTCAGCAAAATTGTAAACGGTTCCCATTTCGGTGGCCTGAGAGATGGAGATCACACCAGGCTGCACGTGGTGTTCGAAGCCCACGCCGTGAAGAAATGGTTTGATCAGATCATCGCGCAGTTTGCCGTCAGGAGTGGCGACCGAAAGCAGTTTGCAGCCAGTGAACTTTTCCGGCGCACCGCATTCATCAACATTGATGTGCGCAGTTTCAGCGCAGATTACCGCCTGGTAAGACCGCAAGACCGCTTGCAAGCCGAGAACGTTCGCACCAGTGCCTCCGAAGACGAAAAAGACAGCGATGTCCTTGCCAAAATGCTTCTGGAATTGTTGCACCGCACGCTCGGTGTAATGGTCGTCACCGTAGGCAATTACATGGCCCTGGTTGACCTGGCGGATAGCCTCGATAATTTCGGGGTGCACGCCGGCGTTGTTGTCGCTGGCAAAGCTGCGGCGTGGCGGAGGTTGGGTCTTCATACGGTTTGGCGTCTTGGGACCTGGTCCTTTACTTTGTACTTGGTGCTTCGGTCTTTGTGCTTTGGGATTCGCCTTTGGTGTTCGGCTGCCTGGTCTCGGAGATCTCAAATCCCAGATCTCAGATCTCAGATCTCAGATCTCAAAGTCACGAACCTGAGATCTGAGTCCTGACTAGAGAGTCTTCAGATCTGAACCCTAAGTCCTGAGATCTGAGATCTAGAATTTGAGATCTCACACGCTCAAGTCCAGGTAAAAAGCACCAAGCACAAAGCACCAAAGCTAAATCTTTCCAGCCTTTACATCCTTCAGGATCTCGCGCGCAGCATTAGCACCGGGGACGCCCGTTATTCCTCCGCCAGGATGCGTGCCTGCGCCACACAGATATAGTCGACGCAGCGGAGTACGATACTGGGCCCAGCCAAGCAACGGCCGAAAAGTAAAGAATTGATCCAGCGACTGCTCGCCGTGATGGATATGACCACCGCTCAACCCAAACGTCTCCTCCAGATCCTGCGGCGTGATAACTTGTCGCGCAATAATCAACTCTTGCAAACCGGGTGCGTACCGGCTCAACTGATCAATTACCGCGTCGGCAAACTCTTCTCGCCGGCTGGCCCAGTCCCCTTGCTTCAGCTTGAACGGGGCAAACTGCACAAACACCGACATCACGTGCTTACCTTCCGGCGCAAGCGACGAGTCGCTAACCGACGGGATGGTGATATCCAGGTATGGTTCAGGCGAGAACTCCCCATACTTCGCCGCGTCAAAGGCACGCTCGAGGTAGTCAATATCTGAGCCGACGTGAATGCGACCGGAAAGAGCTGACGTTTCGTTCCCATTGACGCTGCTAAATGCCGGCAAGCCTGAGAGTGCCAGGTTGATCTTGGCTGCTGTCCCGTGGGCTCGATAGTTCTGCAGCTTTAGCAGAAAATTAGGATCAAGATCGACCGGATCGACAAGCCGCAGAAAGGTAGTGCGAGGATCGGCATTAGAAACAATCGCGCGGGCCTGAATTTCTTCTCCGTTGGCGAGCACGACCCGCGCTTGATCGCTGTCCGCATTGATAATTTGGTCCACCTGTGCGCCAGTGCGTACTTCGGCTCCCGCTGCTGAAGCTGCCGCTGCTAGTGCTTCAGTCAACGCTCCCATGCCACCTCTTACGAATGACGTGGGACTAAGCGGATTACCATCGAAGGCTGCTTGCCAGATCAGTCCCAGGCTGGTGCCCGCCGACCATGGACCAGCGAACGCGCCGTAGATGCCTCGGGCCGCAACCGTCGCGCGCAGCAGTTCTGTCTCAAACCACTCGGCGACCAGATCAGCAACCGCCATTGGCGCCCAGCGCAAGAGTCGATACTCATCCTTTTTACCCAGCCCGCGAAACGCCAGGCCCAGCTTGCCCAACTGCCAAACGTCGGCGGCGGCCGGTTGATCGATTGATGGCGGCGTCATCGTCACCAGTGGCGACAGCACCTTACCAATGCGCGAAAACGACTTTAAGAACTCCGGGTAATTCTTTGCATCGCCGGCAGAGAATTTTTCAATTTCACTTACAGCGCGCGAGGTATCGTTATAGAGACAGAGCGAACGACCGTCAGACCCAAGTGCCAGCACACGCGCTTCGGGAATAAACATCTGCAACCCGAACCGTGAAAGGTTCAGATCGGCAGTGATTTGCGGCGAGAGTGGACCAGCAGCATGAGCGAGCGTAGAACAGCGAAAGCCCGGGTAAATCTCTTCAGTAACGGAGGCACCGCCGACAAGTTCGCGGCGCTCGAGTACGACGGTCTTCAACCCCGCCCTGGCA
>DATFRK010000587.1:0-8509 GCA_035263325.1 Pyrinomonadaceae bacterium
CCCGCAAGTATTGCTTCTTGTTGAACGCGGCGCCGACTGGCACGGAGCTAATGCTGTAGTGCACACTGACGAGGTCGCGTACTCGGCCTATGCCTCCGCTCTGATTCGAGGTCGACCACGTCGTAACGATCCATTCACCGGTCGGGAAGACAGTTCCGAACAGTTCGCTCCCGAGTCTCTTTTCTCAATTCAGCTCGTTCCCGCATACCTGGTTGCTGCGCCCGCACGTTGGTTCGGTCTGACGGCCGCGAATGTATTCATGATTGGTCCTATCTTCTGTGCGGCAGCCAGTTCACTTGCGCTTTTCTGGTTCTTTAACTTGCTAATACGTGACCGGTGGATTGCGACGGCGGGGGTTTGTGTTGTGCTTGGGTTCGGAACCTTGATAGCACTTCAAGGCGTAGTCCGTCATGACCTCCGCAACTTTGTCCCCTGGTTATCGCATGTGGTCCAACAGCCATCACTTTATCACCTGCCGTTTCTACGCTTTTACCAACCGGCGGTCACCTTTTCGCTCTTCTTTGTACTCACTACTTTGATCTGGTTGGCCCTGACTGAGGGGAACAATCGCAGAGCGGGCCTGGCAGCAGTTGGCGCCGGAGTCACGTTTGGCCTGCTGGTCTTTTCCTACTTCTACCTGTGGACAGCAGCTGCGGCGTGGCTGACTTGTATCTGTGCCCTGTGGTTCTTGGCCCGCAACGGTGAACGCAAGCGTACGCTGATAGCCTTTGGGATTGTGGGAGGATTTGCCATCCCTACCTTGGCCACGTATTTCTGGATGCTGTCTCAGCGCGCCAAAACTGTAGATACAGCGCAAGCACTCGTGCTATCACATCGACCAGATCTGATGCGTCTTTCCGAAGCAGTTGCCCTACTTGTACTGCTCTTATTGCTTGTTGGAATCCGCCGGCGTCGTTTTGGTTACGGCGATGCGGTCGTGCTGTTTACCGCTTCACTGGCGCTTACCGTGCTAGTGGTATTCAACCAACAAATTCTCACCGGGCGATCCTTGCAGCCGATTCATTACGAGTGGTTTATCGCAAATTACTGCGCCCTCGTCGCGCTGGTTCTGTTGTGTAGCCTCTGGCGGCGCAACAATCCCCGCCCATTACTGACAAACAAATGGTTGGCGATTTTGGCCATCGTTGCGGTGTTGTGGGCCGGTGGTGAGGCATGGTTAGCCGCTAATCTAAACCTTTACTACAACCGTCGAGTTGATGAAGCATTGCCAGTTTTCCAGCGGTTGAATCAGATTGACAGTGGCACAAGAGGCGAGCGAGGTGCAGCTATTCCTGTAGTGTTGCTGGACGACCTGGCGTTAGCTGATCGTCTTCCGACTGATGCACCTTTCGCCTTATTGTGGGCCCCACGCATGCTGGTGTTTCCCGGGGTTTCCGAAAGTGAAAACCAGGAGCGGTTTTATAAGCAGCTCTATTTCCTGGACACTGATGAAAGTAGCGTCTACCGTGAGTTGGCCCGGCGCGATTGGAACTTCTACGCTGGGCTCTTTCCCTATTCTCGATTGGGTTCGGTGATCGGCGGCAACCCAGGGCCTATCTCACCCGAGGAGATGAAAGTGCATGTGAACGAGTATCTCTCATATGCCAGCTCGTTTAGCAGAGAACGCGCAGCCTCACCTGTCCTGTCGTACGCGATCCTCTATGCAGATCATGACTGTTCAAATCTGGACCGCTGGTATCAGCGGGACGCGGGCGAACGAATCGGCAACTTTGTTGTTTACCGACTTACGCTTAGATAAATGAATGAAAGCGTCTTAGTCGTGAGGCACAAGACGTCTGCCCAATTGTTCCTCCTGTAATTAATGACAGTATTCTGCCTTCCCCACCGCAATTAAGATTACGGCACTAGAGTCGCTGTCGAAACCATCTAGCCACTTCCCGACCATAGTCCGACGACTCGGGATGAGTTGCGGTTTCTTAATAAGCTAAAAGGAGCGTTGTTTTATGGAAATAAAACCCCAGGGCATGGCAATGCCTAGTGACCCCTCGACTTTGCCACAAGGAAAGTTTGGTCCGATCTATCCGAAGTCCCCAGCCTGTCACGGGTTCACCATCATCGCTAAGGTCAAAGAGGGTCGCGAAGGAACTGTCCGAGAATACGGAAACACTATTGAGAAAGCAGTAGCGGCCTACCCGGATTGCCTTGCGCCGCTCAAGCTTCATTATCTGCGTTGGGTACTGTTCGACATCGGCAACGGATTGCACTTCATGTATCAGGGAATTTTCGACACCGACTTCGACAAATACACTGAAGACGCCGTGGCTCTCTTCATCAGTCTTGGAGTGAACACAGTGTTTGAAAACCTCGAAGGGTTTCCGATGGACTGGAAGACCAACCCCGACGCCTTTGTGAAATTCGTCAGAGAACATCAGCGCCCGAGTTTCCTGGAGTACGGCGAATATCCGTTCTTCAGCGCAGACGAGATCAAGAAGGCCTTACAGCTAAAGAGCGCGTTTACGGAGATGCTTGATCAGATGCAGTAAGCCCATGAAAGAGAATAAGCCCCGCGCGGCAAGTAAGATCCAAATAACAAAGGAGCAGCGAAATGGAAATTAAACCAGAAGCAATGGCGGTACCCCCCATATCGAAACTGAAGCAAGGCAAATATGGTCCTGTCTTCCCGAAGACTCCAGCCTGTTACGGTTTCAGCGTCATCGCGAAGGTCATTCCCGGTAAGGAAGAGCACCTCTATAACCACGCCAAAGTTATCGAGAAAGGAATCGCAGAGAACCCGGAGCTTCTCAAGGTGCTTCAAGCGCATTACTTGAGATGGCTGGTGTTTGAGATCAATGGTGAAAAATACATGATGTATCAAGGCATTTTCGACACTGACTTCGACAAGTACTGCGAGGATGCTTCTCTAATATTCGGCCAATCTGGCATCAAGTCGGCCTTTGAGGCCCTGGAGGGTTGGCCGGAGGACTATGCGACAAATCCCGCGTCGATAGTCAAGTTCTTCCGTGACCACCATTGGCCGAGCTTTCTCGAATACAGTGAGCATCCGTATGTGAGTTGCGAAGAAATCAAAAAAGGGCTCAACCTCCGAGCTGCGTTCTCGGAGATGCTCGACCAGATGCAATGATGCTCTGAGAGATCGTTGTGCAGATGGAGGCCTGAGCAGAACTCATTAATCGCGACAGAGGAAACCGAATCATGAGCAACGCGGCACGCACTTACAATCAAGATCATATTCCACGAAAGTATACGCCCGGCAAACGTCGCCTCAGCATTTACTGGTCGTGGAGCTATCCGTGGGAGACCCAACGCGATCCGGCGGAGATGGAAAATCGCTTTTCGACCATGACTGAGGTGCGCAACGTGCTCTGGCCGGCTTATGAAAAGCCCGAATGGAACCATGCGAATTTTCTGCAGGGTATTGCCGGCACCCTGGAACTCTTTCACCGCTCCGCGCTGAGTTTTCAGCAAATCGCGGGTGAAGCGACGGGCCATCCCGTTGCTGTTTTTCAGCGAGTCGATCAGGCCGGCTATCCTCAACCTATCGACGAGCGCATCCTCGCCGACTGTGACACGTTATTAGTCTTTGGGTTGGACCATCTGCCATCTCAACAAGATATCGCTCCAGCAGAAGTTGAGGCGATCAAGGAATGGTTGAAACGCGAAGGCACTTGCCTGCTGGTCGCGCCGCATCATGACGTTGGCTTCACCGATGATTTCGATCAGCGGCAGATGGAGTACAAACATCATGGCGATAGTCTGGTACCTCGACAGCAACGATTCAGCCAATATACGCGGTCGCTGATGAAGGCCCTGGACATCCCTGTCTGGAACCAGTGGGGGTTGCGACCGGCACTAGTTAAAGGAACAAGGGACATTGCTCCACTTACTTCGTTTCGTGATTTCGACAAACTGAATCTCTTGAACAACGTCCCCACCCTTAACTTTCACCCACACCTGCCACACTACGGGTTAACGGAGGATGACGGAAAGAAAATACACGTCCTCGCCAAACAACCGATTGATCCTGATCGACCGCATCCATTCACAGCGGCAGGCAACACGGAATTCAATTGCCTGTTATGGATGCCACCTAATGGCGAACGTGCTGGAGATATCATTCTCGTCGATTCGACAAATTTCACTACGCTCTTCGGGGGTACCGATAGCCTGAAGAATTTCTGGAAGAACATCGCGACGGCTTGAGATGCTCGTAAGGAGTGAAACAAGTGAGCGAAGACTCGAACATACAACTTGAACTAGACGACATTCAGAGCGGAGTGCTGCGGCCTCGCCCAACGCCTTATGTCGCCACCTACATTGCGTTCCGCATCGACGACCGCAAAGCCGGGCACGAGTTGATGCGAAGAATTGGCCGCGTGGTCACCTCGGCAGCCAACCCGACGAGCCCGCTGGCCGACACTTGGGTAAGCGTCGCGCTCACCTATAACGGCTTCAAAGCATTGGGAGTGCCTCAAGAATCGCTCGACAGTTTCTCTTGGGAATTTCGTCAGGGAATGGCGGCGCGTGCCCCTGACCTGGGTGACTCGGGTGAGAGTGCCCCCGAGAATTGGGAGAAACCGCTCGGCACAGGTGACATTCACGTCATTCTAGTTGCGGTCTCACCTAATGAGGAGCGGCTTGAGGCAGCACTCGCACCGGCTCGTGAGACATACCGGCAGATGTCGGGAATTGAGGCCATCTGGCGACAGAACTGTCATGCCTTGCCTACCGAGACCGAACCGTTCGGCTACCGTGACGGCATCAGCCATCCGGCGATAGAAGGGAGCGGGATCCCTGGCAGTAATCCTAAAGAGCAGCCGTTTAAGGCCGGCGATTTCGTTCTCGGTTATCCGGATGAGATGGGCGCTATTCAGAAGACTGAGCCAGAAGTCCTGGGCCGTAACGGGACGTATATTGTCTTTCGCAAACTACACCAGCGCGTGGCCGATTTTCGCCGCTATCTGAAGGCGAATTCAAAAGGGCCCGAAGACGAGGAGTTGATGGCAGCGAAGATGATGGGCCGGTGGCGTAGCGGCGCGCCGCTGGCTCTCTGCCCGTTCCACGATGACCCGGATCTGGGCGCAGACTCGCACCGGAATAACGATTTTCTTTTTCGAGATGACGACCCTGATGGGTTCAAGACTCCTTGCGGCTCGCACATCCGTCGTACTAATCCACGGGACGCAAAGATCGCAGGCATGGCCAGGATTCATCGAATGATCCGGCGCGGAACCGCTTACGGACCGCTGCTCCCAGAGGGTGTCCTGGAAGATGATGGCGCTGATCGAGGCCTGATTTTCGCATTCGTCGGAGCATACCTCGGCAGACAGTTCGAGTTCGTTCAGTCTGAGTGGGTTAACGACGGGATCTTCATTGGGGCGGGTAAAGATAAAGATCCTGTTATCGGATCGATTGGTGAGGGCCGAGACTTTAGCATACCCCGCAAACCACTTCGCAAACGCTTACAGGGAATCCCTGACTTTGTTGTCACGCGAGGCGGTGAATACGGATTCATGCCCAGTTTGAGCGCGCTGCGCTGGCTCTCGAACCTCGAAACATGAAAGGCTCCATGTGTCGAGGAAATCGCTCTTTGAAATCATTATGTGCGCGGTTTTCAGTGTGCTCGCTTGCGCGTTAGTCGTGCGTAAAGCTCAAGCTCAGGTGAGAGGCGTCTATCCGTTGGGTATGAGTGCTACTAACTCAGGAGTCACACCGCGATCGGGCTTCTCCTATTCGAACCTCTTAGCGATTTACGGGCGAGACAAGTTTAAAGGTCCTCAAGGTGAGGTGCTGGCTACAGGATCTCAGTCGGTAATCATGGATCTGAACTCCTTCATCTGGGTGAGCAAGAAAGAGATTCTCGGCGGAGCGAAGTTTTCCATGTCTGCTACGCTACCGGTCGCCAACAATTCTCTAACGTCTGATGTTACTGGTCCAATTAGTGGCGGCAGCGGCTTCGCAGATTCATACTATCAGCCACTGATCATTGGTTGGAACAAGGAGCGCGTCGCGATTCGCGCGGTCTATGGATTCCTCGCACCCACCGGCCGGTTTCAAGCAGGGGCAAACGACAACGTGGGCTCAGGTTACTGGACGCACGCGATTTCTTCGGGCCAAACGTTCTACCTGACAAAGAACAAACGCACTTCTATTTCTACGTTTCAGATGTACGAAATACACACCACTCAAAAGAGCACGGCTATTCATCCGGGCCAGACTCTTAATCTTGACTACTCCGTGCTGCATTCCTTCGCTCTGAGACGTCAACAACGGCTGCAGCTTGGATTAGTGGGATACAACCAATGGCAAACGACGGACAAGACAGGACCAACGATTACTCCCGAGCAAGCGGCCGCTCACTACAAGGTCAACGCGCTCGGCTTCGCTTCAAACGTCAGTCTCTCAGACAAGGTTAGCCTCGGCTTTAAGTACTTCAAAGAGTTCGCAAACCGATCAACGTTTGAGGGTTATTCAGTTCAAATTTCAGGTTCGATCAATTTCTAATTGGCTTAGATTAAGAAAATGAGAGATCTAATCATCCGCTGGTGGATCAATATTGTTGGCAGGTTCGGTGGCCCAATGACCTTTCGCATCATCCTTCAGCCGGCAATGGCCGCCCTTTTGGCTTTCCGCGGAGGTTTACGGGACGCGCGTGAAGGTCGGCCACCTTACTTTTGGACAATGCTCACTGATTCGGCGAATCGCGCTGAATTGTTGCGCGAAGGATGGAGAGCCATTGCTCGCGTCTTTGTCCTGGCTGTAGTGATGGACATCATTTATCAGTTCATCGTCGAGCGCTGGATATATCCGTTTGAAACACTTGCTATAGCTATTCTCCTGGCAGTCGTACCGTACTTGTTGATTCGTGGGCCAGTTACCCGGATCGTACGACGCTGGCGAGGAAAGACGGTTACGAACGGAGAGACTGCTTTGAAAACCTCAACGAAATAATGTTGGACGTACTCATAATTGGCGGTGGTCCGGCAGGTGTGGTGGCGGCACTCCGCGCCGGAGATCTCGGCGCTAAGACCGCTCTGCTTACCCGTGAACAGTTTGGTGGTATGGCAGCAAACGACGGCCCAGTGCCTGTGCGCACATTGGCGCACGCCGCCCGCTTGATTCGCGACGCCAGACAGCTCGGCCGTTACGGCATTCGCGTGAGCGAACCACAACTCGACTACGCGCGCTTGCTCGAGCGCGTGAAGGAAGTTGTTACAGACACTCGCGCACATTCGACCTTTCGGTCACAAATCGACTCTCTTGGAGTAACGGTTTATGAGAATGCCGGCACCGCCCGATTTGTTGACTCACACACGCTCGAAACCGAAAGCGGATTAAGTCTGCAAGCGGACAAAATCATAATTTGCACCGGTGGGGTGAGCCGCCCACTTGCTGTTCCAGGTTCCGAGCTCACCGCAACTCACAGCGACGCCTGGAGTCTTACTGCAGTGCCACCTTCGATCATTGTGATTGGAGCAGGTGCTACGGGAGTGCAGGTAGCGTCTGTTTTCAACGCCTTCGGTTCACTCATTCAACTGTTTCAAGCCGGCCCGAGAATTTTGCCGACTGAGGATGAGGACGTTTCGGCCGCAGTGGTTGCTGCATTTCGCGAGACAGGGATGGTTGTGAGAGAGAACTTTGGCACCATCGAATCATTCGAGAAGTCTGCAAACGGCATTCGCATGCATTTTTCAAAAGAGGGCACCCGCAACTCTGTCGAAGCAACGCTCGCGGTGGTAGCAATCGGTTGGGTGTCGAATACCGCGGAACTCGATCTGGCCAAAGCCGGAGTAGAGACTAACGCTCGCGATTTCATTCAGGTTGATGAGTTTCTCAGAACGACTGCGCCAAATGTTTTTGCAGCGGGTGACGTGACTGGTCGTTTGATGCTGGTGCCTCAGGCCATACAGGATGGCTTCACCGCAGCGACCAATGCGGTCAAAGGTGTTCAGATGAAGTTACCGGAGAGAGCAGCACCAATTGGGAGTTTTACAGATCCTGAGTACGCGCAGGTCGGCTTGACTGAAGCCCAAGCCCGGAAGCAGTACGACATTGTTACGGAGCGGATCAATTTCGACATGACAACCAGAACAATCATCGATGGTCGCACAAAAGGTTTCTGCAAGCTGATAGTGGATCGTCCGTCCAGGAAGATTGTCGGTTGTCACGCGGTTGGGGAACGAGCGGTCGAGATTACACAGATCGCGGCCGTGGCAATGGCAGGTGGGATGACTGTTGATGAACTTGCTGAGGTGCCTCTCTCATTCCCAACCTATGCTGGAGTGCTTGGACGAGTGGCGGCAAAACTTACTCGTCAACTTAACCTGCCAACGCAAGTAAACCGACCCAACGAGTGGTCGTAAGGTGAAACTTGTCCTACAAAACCGTCAGACGCTCCAATACAGCTTGACTGACGAGTCCGCAAAGCCATTAGAAATTCGTAACAATTGATGCTGCGTGTGGTGCATCGAACTCAATTACCCTCAAACGTTCAGGGGCAGTAATCGAACGGAGTTCGCTTATTAACAAT
>DATFRK010000588.1:0-5267 GCA_035263325.1 Pyrinomonadaceae bacterium
CAAGGCAAACTCACCGCGCGCGAGCGAATCGATCTGTTGCTGGATCAGGATTCATTTGCCCAGGAGATTGGACTGCTGGTCGCCTACGACCAGTACGACGGCGGTGCCCCGGGAGCTGGTGTCGTCACCGTTGTCGGTCGAGTTGAGGGCAGGGAAGTGGTGGTGGTGGCAAACGATGCCACGGTTAAGGCCGGCTCATGGTGGCCGGAAACAATCAAGAAGATCCTGCGGGCCCAGGAGATCGCCATGCGCTCGCGAGTGCCGATCATTTACCTGGTTGACTCTGCCGGCGTGAACTTGCCTTACCAGGGTGGGGTTTTTCCCGGACAATACGGCGCGTCGCGCATCTTCTATTACAACTCGATCATGCGTCACTATCTGAAGGTGCCGCAGATCTCAGCGGTGATGGGGCCATGCATCGCCGGTGGCGCCTATCTCCCCGCGCTGTCAGACATCATCATCATGGTCGAAGGAACGTCGTTCATGGGTCTTGGCGGAGCGAACCTGGTAAAAGGCGCTACCGGACAGACGATTGATAACGAAACTCTCGGTGGGGCACGCGCGCATAATGAGCTTTCCGGTGTCGCTCACTACCGGGTGGCTGACGATCAGGTTTGTATCAACAAGATTCGTGAGTTTGTCTCAGAACTACCGAAAGCGCCCTACGCTGTTTCGATCGAACAGGCCGCCGACGCGTCGCGCCCAGCTGAGGAGTTGAACGACATCATTCCTGAGGATCACCGGCAACCGTACGATGTGAGGAAATTGCTGGAGTGTTTGCTCGACGGACAGCTCGATGAGTTTCAGGCGGACTACGCAAAGGAGATGATTACCGGGCATGCTCGCATTCGGGGCATTCAAGTTGGCGTCATTGCTAACCACCGCGGCATGGTGCGCGTCCCTGGGGGTAAGCCTCCAAGATTCGGTGGCATCATTTATACCGAGTCGGCGGAGAAGGTGGCTTACTTCATTGAGACCTGCAACCGGCATCAAACGCCGCTCTTGTTTGTTCAGGATGTGTCCGGCTTCATGGTTGGGCCGGATGCCGAACACTCAGGCATTATTCGCGCCGGGGCACAATTCGTTGAAGCCATGGCCACGGCCGTAGTGCCGAAGATAGTGTTGACCGTGAATCATGCATCCGGTGCCGGTTATTACGCGATGGCCGGGCAAGGTTTTGATCCAGATTTTATTTATAGTTGGCCCACCGGACGCATGGGCGTGATGGAAGGTGATTCAGCAGTGCAAGCGACGTTTGGCAGTCAACTCGAAAAGTTGAAAAAGAATGGCCAGGAGCCGGACGAAGCATTAAATGCTGAGATGGATAAGGTGCGCGAGACCTACGACATGGAACTCGACGCCAAGTACGCGGCTGCCCGTGGCTTCGTCGATGCAGTCATAGCACCGGAAGACACCCGTGATGTTTTGGAGTTGTCGTTGCGGACTAGTCTGAATTACAGCGGGCCACACCTGGGTCAATTCGTGTTGCCACCAATCTCATAAAATGAAGGAACAGATTCGCATAGCAGCGGGACAGGGATTCTGGGGCGATTTACCAGATGCACCGGTGCGCCAGGTGGAAGGTGGGCCAATCGATTACCTGATGCTCGACTACCTGGCGGAAGTCACGATGTCGATCATGCAGAAGCAGAAGGCGCGTGATCCGAACGCTGGTTATGCCAAGGATTTTGTGTCCCTGATGCGCCGCATCCTTCCCACCTGTGTGGCACGGGGGATTAGAGTCACCGCAAATGCCGGCGGCGTGAATGTCAAAGGTTGCGCGACGGCGGTGCGTGACGTGGCGCGTGAACTGGGACTGGGCGGAAAAGTTCGCATCGGCATTGTTACCGGCGACGACATCATGGCCCGGCTCGACGAATTTTTGGCGCGCGGAATTGAGTTGCGCAACATGGACACCGGCGATCCACTGGTGACAGTACGCGACCGCATCCAAAGCGCAAACGTTTACCTGGGTGCCTGGCCCATGGTGGAAGCCTTGAATCAAGGCGTGCAGGTCGTAATTACTGGCCGCGCCACCGATACTGGCCTAACGTTAGCGCCGCTGATCCATGAGTTTGGCTGGAAGCAAACGGACTGGGACTTGCTCGCCGCCGGAACGATTGCTGGACACATCATTGAATGTGGTGCCCAGGCTTCCGGAGGCAACTGCCAGTATGAGTGGCAGTCGATTCCCGATATGGCCAACGTTGGTTTCCCCATCGCTGAGGCCAAGGCGGATGGCAGTTTCATCATTACCAAGCATGAAAACACTGGCGGCCGTGTCAACTTGCCTTCAGTCAAGGAACAATTGGTCTACGAGATGGGTGACCCTCAAGAATACATTACGCCTGATTGCGTGGCCGATTTCACGACCATCCGCCTGGAAGGTGCGGGCGAGAACCGGGTGCGCGTGTACGGCATTAAAGGACGACCGGCCACCGACTCGCTAAAAGTTTCGATAAGTTACTCGGCAGGATTCAAGGCTGTAGGTACCCTTGTCTACGCCTGGCCCGATGCTTACGCGAAAGCGCAAGCCGCGGACAAGATTCTGCGAGCCCGTCTCGAACGACTTGGCCTCCGCTTCGAGCAAGTGCTTACCGAATTTGTCGGCGTAAACGCCACTCATGGTCCACTGGCGGGAATGCCACCGTCGGAGCAAGCTGAAGTGCAACTACGGGTTGGTGTGCGCGGCAACGACAAGGCGGCGATCGAGCGCTTTACCAAAGAGATCGCGCCGTTGATTCTTACCGGTCCACCGGCGGTTACTGGTTTTGCCGGCGGGCGACCAAAGGTGGAAGAAATCGTCGCGTATTGGCCAGCGCTGATTCCCAAGGAAGAGATCAAGCCAGTGGTTGAGGTGATTGAAACGTGAAAGTGCAACTGACAAGGCTGGCCCACGCGCGCTCCGGTGACAAAGGCGACACAGCAAATGTTGGCTTGATCGCGTTGCGCGACGATTACTACCCAATTCTGGTCCAGTTAGTAACGGCCGAGCGCGTCAAGGCACACTTTCAGGGAATCTGCCAGGGCAAGGTGGAACGGTTCGAGTTACCAAACCTGGGCGCGTTGAACTTTCTCTTGCACGAAAGTCTGGGTGGCGGCGGCACTTTGTCATTGATGACCGACGCCCAGGGCAAAACGTTTTCCACCGCGCTCTTGCGGATGGAGATCGAAATCTCCGATTCTGAATCACGCCAGCTGGGACTCGTTTGACGCCTTCCAAATCAACGTTATGACAAACGAAAACGATGTAGTCCTTTATTCTTTGGACGATGGCGTGGCCCGAGTCAGGTTGAACCGTCCTGAAAAGAGGAATGCACTCAATGACGAGTTGATAGCCGCTCTCAAAGTTGCGCTCAACCAGGCTGATCAAGATGAAGAGACGCGAGTGATTTTGCTCAGTGGCGAAGGCAAAGACTTTTGTTCAGGCGCCGACTTGTCAGCCTTGCAAGAAATTTCGGAAGGATCGGTTTCGGAAAACGCCGCCGACGCCCGTTCACTGGTGGAGTTGTTTGTGCAAATGAGACGGGTACGAGTCCCGATTGTGGCCGCTGTGCGAGGAAAGGCGCTCGCCGGTGGTTGTGGACTCGCAAGCGCCTGCGACCTTGTCCTGGCCTCAAGCTCGGCCCGCTTCGGTTATCCCGAAGTTAAGATTGGTTTCGTGCCGGCCATCGTGTTGGCCATCCTCCGCCGCAATATTTCCGAAAAGCGAGCCTTCGAACTGCTTACTCGCGGCGAAGAGACTAGCGCTGAGGAGGCGAAAGCACTGGGACTGGTGAATCAAGTCTTCAGCGAAGAGAAATTTGCGGAGGAAATAGCTGCTTACGTCAAGAAGTTTACGGAAGTAAGCAAATCTGCGGTTAGTCTAACCAAGACGCTTCTCTACCAGGTCGACGGCTTGTCCTTTATAGAAGCGCTGGAAACAGGAGCTGACGTCAACGTGATCGCCCGCCTGACAGAGGATTGCCAAAAGGGAATTGCCAGATTCCTCAAGAAATAGCGAGTGCCCTGTTCGCCAGAGCTGTCGCGCCATCTAAAACAGGATCAGAGATTTCCGAAATCAGCCCCATTTTTAACGCTTCCTTACTATTTACGCGTCGTCCTGTGGCGAATAGCTGGATCGCTCGCGCCTTGCCAATAAGCCTGGGTAGCCGTTGCGTTCCGCCCCACCCTGTGATGATTCCCAAACGAGCTCCGGGATGAGCGAAGACGGCCGTGGTGGATCCAATACGGACATCGCAGGCCAGGGCAAAGTCCAAACCGCCACCCATGCAGAATCCGTTAACTGCCGCAATGGTCAGTGGTTTGGCGTCGGCGATACGCTGCATCAGTCGTTGGCCTCGTTGCGAGAATGTTTGCGCCCGTGCCTGATCGAGCTGTGCTAACTCACGTATGTCCGCGCCCGAAAGGAACACGTCTCCAGTTCCGGTGAAGATAATTGCTTGCACGCGTTCATCCGCCAGCAACTCAGACAGGATCAGGTCCAGCTGGTCGAGTATGTGGCGGGAAAGGGCGTTACGTCTATCAGGCTGATTGAATCTTACTATCGCGACTGGACCGGAGATTTGTTTGACTAAAGACGAGTCACTCATTCGCGGGGCTTCACATTTTGTCTGAGGAAACTGACAATATCTTCCGTCGAAGTGCCGGGTAGAAAGACTTCCGCCACACCAGCCTCTTTGAGTTTCGGCAGATCTTCCTGGGGCACAATGCCTCCGACCAGGACCAGGCAATCCTTCAGACCTTTCTCCTTTAATAGTTCGATAATGCGCGGACAAAGTGTGTTGTGTGCGCCACTGAGGATTGAGACCCCCACTGCATCGACGTCTTCCTGCAAAGCGGCAGCGGCGATCATTTCCGGAGTTTGACGAAGGCCGGTATAGATTACTTCCATTCCGGCATCACGAAGAGCGCGGGCGATCACTTTCGCCCCGCGGTCATGACCATCAAGGCCTGGTTTGGCCACCAGAACTCTTATCTTCCGTTGTGACATAAAGGCATTCTAACATTTTCGATTTTTGAATTTTGATTTTTGATTGCGGAGAGATTTCTCCTGAGAAGGATCAAGCAAAAATCAAAATTCAAAAATACTAAAAGGCAGGTTCTTCGTAGATGCCGTAAACATCGCGCAGAGCCGAGCAGATTTCACCAAGCGTTGCATAGGCACTCACTGCTTCGATAGTTGCAGGCATGGTGTTCTCTTTGCGTTGCGCTGCCAACCTTAGTTTGTCCAGTGCATTCGCAACACCACCTTTATCACGACGAGT